>QZJG01000030.1 GCA_003599275.1 Nitrospiraceae bacterium
ACGCCTCTGCAGATATTTGAAAAGTTGATCCAGGGGAAGTCGATTTACTTCACTGTGACCCTGCCGGAAGGCTCCACTCTCGAAGACGCAAAATCAAAACTGAAGGAGCCGGGGCTGGTCAGTGAGGAAACCTGGCAGCTCGTCTACGAAAGAGGCTTCCTTGATTCCCTTGGCATAAATGCCCCAAGCCTTGAAGGCTATCTGTTTCCCGACACCTATAATTTTGCAAAAGGGACGGAGCCTGCCACTATTTTCAAGACGATGGTCCAGAGATTAAGGGAGAAGTTTGATCAGCCTCTCATAAAGCGGGCCGCGGAACTCGGGCTGAGTGAGAACGAGACGCTGACGTTAGCCTCGATTATTGAAAAGGAGGCCTTCCTCGATGAGGAGAGGGCGGTCATATCGGCTGTATATCATAATCGTTTAAAGAAGAACATCAAACTCCAGGCCGACCCAACGGTCGTCTATGGGATTAAGACTTATCTGCGCTGCATAACAAAGGAAGACCTCAGGAGAAAGACGCCTTACAATACCTACATAACAAATGGCCTGCCACCGGGACCTATCGCGTCGCCCGGGCTGAAATCCATTGTGGCGGCGCTCTATCCCGCAAACGCCGGCTACCTCTATTTTGTCTCCAGAAATGACGGCAGCCACCATTTCTCCAGGACGAACCAGGAGCACTCAAGGGCAGTGATGCTGTACCAGCGGAACAATAACGTCGGCAATACACAGGATGGCGAAAAAATCAACTAAACAGATAACGCTTGGAGACCTCAGCATCGGAGGGGGCGCGCCCGTTGTCGTTCAGTCCATGACGAAGACCGACACGTGCGACGTCCGTTCCACGGTTTTCCAGATAAAAAGACTTGAAGCCGCGGGATGCGAAGCTGTGCGGGTTGCCGTTTTAAATGCCGATGCTGCCGGGACGATAAAATCCATCAGGAAGAAAATCAAAATCCCTCTCATAGCCGATGTCCATTTTGACCACAGGCTTGCGCTCTCAGCGCTGGCAAACGGTGCGGACGGGCTGAGGATAAATCCCGGCAATATCGGGAGCAAGCTTAAAGTGAAAGAAGTCGTCAGCGCTGCAAAGGACAAAGGCGTCCCGATCAGGATCGGGGTAAATGCCGGCTCTCTCGAAAAAGAACTTCTGAAGAAATATGGCCATCCCTCTGCAAAGGCCCTTGTGGAAAGCGCGGGGAGACATATAAAGATACTTGAAGGCCTGAAATTCACTGCCATTAAGGTCTCTCTCAAGGCGTCCGACGTCATGAAGACCGTGGAGGCTTACAGGCTGTTTTCCAAAACATACCGCTATCCGCTTCACATCGGCATATCAGAGGCGGGGCCCGCATTTCAGGGGACCATCAAGAGCGCGGTCGGACTGGGGATACTTCTCTCGGAAGGTATCGGCGATACGATCAGGGTCTCTCTTACCGCAGACCCTGTTGAGGAAGTAAGGGTCGCGTATGAAATTTTAAAGTCCCTGCATCTGAGACAGACAAGTCCCGAAATAATCTCATGCCCGACATGCGGACGCTGCCAGATAAATATACGGGGAATTGTTGAAAAAGTTGAGGCAGGCCTGATGAAGGTGAAGAAACCGCTGAAAGTCGCTGTGATGGGCTGTGTAGTAAACGGCCCCGGCGAGGCACGTGAGGCAGACATCGGGATCGCAGGAGGAAAGGGCATGGGCATCCTTTTCAAACACGGCAAGGTGGTGAAGACGCTGAAGGAAGATGAACTGTTCAGTACCCTGATGAGAGAGATAAAGAAGTTATGAGAATCTTTTATTCTCCAAAATGTCTTGAATATTCCCTGCCCGGCCATCCGGAATCCCCTGAAAGGGTTTCGGCGACTTACAATTATCTTAAAGGGAAGTGGGTTGAATTTATTGTGCCCGGACCTTGTTCCGATGAAGATATTTTGCTGGCCCACACACCGGAACTGCTTGATAGTGTCAGGAAAGAAAAATTTATTGATTTTGATACACCTTCATTTCCCGGCATATTTGATATTGCGAAGTTGTCGGCAGGCAGCGCTGTTAACGCGGCCATGCATTGCCTGACCACAGGCGAAAAAACTTTTTCACTCATGCGGCCGCCGGGGCACCACGCGACAAGGAGCAATCTCGGCGGTTTTTGTTATTTCAACAATATCGCCATTGCCTCATTAAAAGCGAAAGAGAAAATCGGGAAGGTCGCGATCGTGGATTTTGACTGCCACCACGGAAACGGCACGGAAGATATCATGCACGGCAGGGAAGATTTCCTGTACCTCTCCCTGCATCAAAGCCCTTTATATCCCGGCACGGGATTGCGGAGCAGGGAAAACTGCATTAATTATCCGCTTCCACCGGGTACAACGCCGGACGAATATCTCTCTGCATTGCAGGATGGATTAAAGCATGTTGAGAAATTTAATCCCGATGTTCTGGCAGTTTCCGCCGGATTTGACACGTACAAACTCGACCCGATTACCAGCCTTACCCTGGAAAAAGATACATACCGGAAAATAGGCGGGATGCTCGCCGGTTTGAACAAACCTGCTTTTGCGATACTTGAAGGCGGATACAGCAGAGACCTTCCGGAATGCGTACATCAATTCCTGCTCGGATTTGAAGAATAAGAATCAGTCAATCCAGTCAGCCGCCCGGTCTTTTTGGCAAGCGGTGTGCTTTTGCCAGTTCTCCCCCCGTTCTCTGTAATCCGAGCGGAAATGTGCGCCTACGCTTCCTCTTCTGAGAAGGGCCGACTCGGCAATGAGGGCGGCGACCGTCATCATATTCTTTAACTCAAAACCCCTCCTGTCATTGAACGGCATATCCATAATCATATCTTTTCCGCCCAACCATTTTTTTGCAACGGAGAGAGAGTCTTGGCACCTTATAATGCCCACCCTCTCCCACATTAACTGCCTGAGAGAGCTTCTCGTCTTTTCTATGTCGATATCCGACATTGTCCCGTTTTGTGCGCATCCGTTCGGGACGTCGTGAGGGATTTCCGCATTCCCCCCCTGTACATATTCCGAGGCCTTTCTCCCGGTCCTCGCCCCATAAACAAGCCCCTCAAGGAGGCTGTTTGACGCGAGACGATTTGCGCCGTGCACTCCCGTGCAGGCGACCTCTCCGGCGGCGAAAAGCCCCCTGATGTTCGTTTCGCCGTCGATGGTTGTGTAAACGCCCCCCATAATGTAATGTGCAGCAGGGGATACGGGGACCATTTCTTCTGTAATGTCGATGTTGTATTGAAGACATGTGGAATAAATGCGGGGGAACCTTCTCTTTATAAAATCCTTGTCCATGTGGGTCAGGTCGAGATAAACGTGTTTGGCTTTTGTCTTGATCATTTCAGACAGGATGGCCCTTGTCACGGCATCACGCGGAGCAAGTTCGGCCATCTCGTGATATTCGGGCATAAATTTTTTGCCGTCAATGTTTCTCAATACGGCCCCTTCCCCTCTCATGGCCTCGCTTAAAAGGAACTGGGGGGCCGCAGGTGAATACAGCGTGGTCGGATGAAACTGTATGAACTCCATATCGACAAGCAATGCCCCAGCCCTGTGGGCAATCGCTATGCCGTCGCCCGTTGCAATCATGGGGTTTGTTGTCCTTGAATAGACCTGGCCTGCGCCGCCGGTTGCCAGGATTACTGCCTTTGCAAAGATATTGATGACCGAATCGCCCCTCAGCACGGAGGCCCCGATACACCTGCCATCCTGCACAATCAGGTCGAGAGTGTTGGCAAAGTCATACCTTGAAATAGAGGGAAAGGACCTCGCCTTTTTAATAAGGACGCGCTCGATCTCCCTTCCGGTTGCATCGCCGCGTGAATGAAGGATCCTTTTTCTTGAATGGGCAGCCTCCATTGTAAATGAAAGTTTGCTGCCTTCCCGGTCAAATGCAGCTCCCCATGATATGAGCTCGCGTATGAGCCCAGGGCCTTCTTCGACTAAAATCCTTACGGCCTTCTCCCTGCAAAGGCCGTCACCGGCCTTTATAGTATCTTCATAGTGGATACTCACTTCATCCTCATCGCTCAGTGCGACTGCAACGCCTCCCTGCGCGTATTCAGTGCTGCTTTCAGTCAATTTGTCCTTGGTTAGAACGAGCACGCTGCCTTTCGGGGCGAGTTCGATGGCAACCCTCAGGCCTGCAACGCCACCGCCGATTACGAGGAAATCTACCTTTTTTAGGGGAGGTTTCATGATGGAAAATATTAAAGCATTTAGGGGGTTAAGTCAATTTACAGAGATCGACAACTTGCCCCCTTGTAAAAAATTGATGCCCGCAGGCATAATAGTAGCTGAAAATTTATGCAGCCCCTGATGTACAAGATCATCCATGCAATATTTAAATATCCGAAAGCAATGATTGTTGACCAGGCAAGGGCGCAGAAAAATAAAGAGTCATAATTGAACAATTAGTTTTTTTTATTGGACTATCAGAGCGGTGCATATTACTATTGTGAGTCCAATTTTTCAGTTGAAAAACGAAAAATCAAACTATCCCAACCAAAAAAGTTATAAAGGAGGTCCCTAAACTGTGGAAGAGAACGGAACAAAAAACAAATTGTGGGCTTTTATAATCACGGGCGCTTTGATACTTATCAGCCTTATGTATTACAACGCAAATGTATTTTATATGTACCTTGTAGCATACATATGGTTCGGGTTCGCATACGGGATGATGCTTCAGTACGGGAGATTTTGTTTTGCCTCTGCATCGAGAGATCTTTTTGCCGCGGGCGTCCCGCGAATGGCGGTAGGTATTCTTGTAGCGCTTATGTTTTTCAGTCTGATTCAGGCGACTCTTGCTTCAACCAATATGAGCACATTCCATCCAGCTCCATTCGGGATACACACCTTAATAGCAGGCCTGATCTTCGGGGTAGGGATGGTCCTTTCAGGAGGCTGCGCTTCAGGTTCTCTCTATAAGATCGGCGAGGGGAACATGACTTCCTTCCTTGCGGCGTTCTTTGGACTTTGCATCGGTCAGGCGGTATTCGTGGATGTAAAATGGTTCGATTTTCTGATTCCCCAGAAGTGGGTGGCCACTGCCGCCGCAAAAGGAATCCCGGCGGATAAAATGACCTCATCTTTTGATACATATCTTGCTGGATACGTCTGGGACCAGCCGACTGTCCGTATGTCTGACACAGCGGCAATCAAGGCAGCCCTGCCCGGCGCAGCTAAATATTTCATCGGTGACGCGCTTCTGACAGCCCTTATCCCGGCGGTAATACTTCTTATTATCATTTATGTCTTCTATACAAGAAAGGGTTTTCTTAAAAAACGCTCAAAGCAGAAAGGCTCCCCAGCCAACGGTTTCGGAGACGATGCCGCAGGCATGTGGAACATGATAACGGCCTCCCAGAGAACGACGTTGATGGGCGTCCTGATCGGTATCGTAGCCGGACTTCATATCCTTGTAATGAAAGGCATGCAGTTGAGATTCGGCGTTGATAACTTCGGACGGCTGCTGACAAAAATGGGGCATACGGGAGATGTATCAATAAGCGGAAAAGTCTTCGATCCGGGATACTGGTATATCACAAGCCAGGAAGGCCAGTTCGGCGCATGGATCCTGGAAAAATTCGGATGGAACATGCACGACAATATATTCTTTGGAGTCAATAACGGGCTTCCTGAACCATGGCGCAACCCTGCTCTCTGGATGTCCTTCGGTATCATCTTCGGAGCAATGGTAATGGCGCGCCTTAGCAATGAATTTAAATTTAAAATGCCCAAGGGCGAGCTTATCGTCTGGGGACTTCTCGGCGGCTTGCTGATGGGCTTTGGCTCAAGACCCGCCCTCGGCTGTAACATCGGCGCCTTCTTTATAAGAGTTGCAGGCGGTGACCCGAGCGGCTGGTTATACGGCACCGGCATGGTAGGCGGGGCTTTTATCGGGGTCAAATTCTTCAACTGGTGGTCCGAAAGGAAAATGGCAAAGGAAATGGAAGCTTTCTAATCGAAGGCTTTGTGTCAATTAACTTAACCTAAAATAAGGAGGAGTACAGTCATGGCAATGAAATTCGAAAAAACAGGAGATGGAACTTATATGCTTGATGTTTGTGGATACGTATGTCCGCATCCTCAGATATATTGCAAGAAGTCCCTCGAGAAGATGAATGAAGGAGATGTCGTTGAGGTAATACTTGATAACCCGTCATCCGTTGAAACAATAATACAGATGTGCGACCAGGTCGGGCATGATGTATCGGACAGGAAAACCGAGGGCGGCAAAATCCATATGAAGATTAAAAAGGGATAATGTTTATCCTGTATTTAAGGAGGAATTATGAATAAGCCTCTTGCGATAACTATCGCAATTGTCGTGGTAATAATCGGCTTTCTGCTCGTCTACAGCCAGCAACACGGTATGTCGGAGCAGGGTGCCCAGGGACACGGTGGAGCAGCAGGCGGTTATGGCTCTGCTCCCGCGGCAGGCGGCTACGGTTCTGCTCCCGCGGCAGGCGGCTACGGCTCAGCCCCGGCAGCAGGCGGTTATGGACATGCTCCTGCAGCGGGTGGTTATGGTGCACCCTCCGGCGGTTATGGAGCGCCTTCCGGCGGGTACGGCCACTAAAACAGAAGTATACTAAACCTCTTAACAAGCTGGAGGCATAGATGAAAAAGATATTGATTGCAGTTGACGATACAAAGGGCAGTAAGGCTGCATTTGAGACTGCAGGCAGCATATTCACCTGTATACGTCCGGAGACAACGGTCTTATGCTATGTGGAAAAACTTGAAGGCCGATCTTTAATGGATGATACGCTTTTAAGTGTCTCGGAGATGGCTACCTTAAAGGAAGTGTTGGAGGGAACGGAGTATCAGGAAGCGCTGGATAAAAGAGCGCAGGCAATTCTGGGTCATTACAAAAAGGCGCTTGAGGACAAAGGTATAAACGGGATAAAAACCGTGATCAGAAAAGGCCATCCTGCCGAGGAGATTCTTGAAACTGCCAAGGAAGAAGGCGCAGAGATGATTTTTATTGGTTCGAGAGGGCAAAGGGTTTCCTATTTGTTCATGGGAAGTGTCAGCCGGGAGGTTGTGAATGGTTCACGAGTACCGGTATTTGTTGCTAAAACAAAATGATCCGCATCTCCTTTGATGGAGATGTTCAATTAATAACCCTAATCAAGGAAAGGAGAATCAAATGAAAAAATCCATTCTGATGCTTTGTGCGTTAATGCTTCTTGGCCTCTCCCTTATTGCCTGCCAGAAGAAGGAACAGGCCACCGAGGCGCCAGCACAAACCGAAACACCAGCACCGACCGAGCAAAAGCCTGCTGAATCCGGCGAACAAAAGACTGAAACCGGAGGCTATGGCAAATAGCAGTTGTTTATCAAAGCAGTAAAGACGCATTAAATATCTGCATAAACATACGGGGTACTGATCGGTACCCCGTATGTGTCTGACCAGCTATGAATTTTCCCATAACTACATTAAATCCTTCCGAGAAACTTCCGTTCAGTGAAAATTCGACTATCGTCCTTGGCGGCGGCCTTGCCGGTCTTTCCTCTGCCTATGTCCTGGCAAAGGCCGGACAACCTGTCGCAGTGTTTGAAAATGATCCCGGTGTTGGAGGGCTCTCAAAAACAATACATCACGGCGAGTATAAATTTGATCTTGGAGGACACAGGTTCCTCACAAGTAACGAACAAACGGAGCGCTTCATAAGGACCCTGCTGGACGGCGAATACCTGACCGTGCCGCGCAAGAGCAAGATATTCATGAACGACAGGTTCTTCGACTATCCACTGAAACCGGCAAATGCCCTTTTGGGGCTCGGCATGTCCACAACGTTAAAAGCTGTTGCCGATTACGGGAAGGAAAAGATCAAAAACTCTTTTAAAAGATCGGCGCATATTTCTCTCGAAGACTGGGTAGTGGCGCATTTCGGCAGGACCATGTTTAATATTTACTTCAGGGAATACAGCGAAAAGGTTTGGGGCCTGGAATGCAAAAGGATCAGCGAAGAATGGGTATCAAAGAGGATAGAAGGGCTCTCATTAGGGGTGGCCATAAAAAATGCGCTCTTTAAATTCACCGGGAAAAAGGTCCCTACCCTGATGGACAAGTTCATCTATCCCCAAGCGGGAATTGGACGGATTTCAGACAAACTGAAAGAAGAAATAGAAAAAGGGAACAGCGTAGTGACCAGCACCAGAATAACGCAGATAAACCACAAAGACTCCGCCATAACAAACATGCTGGCGAAAAACTGTGAAAGGACTCACGATATCAAAGGAGACGAATTTGTCTCCAGCATTCCGCTGACAACCCTTGTGAAAATTCTCAACCCTGCCCCTCCGGACGATATTCTTGAAGCTGCGTCAAAACTCAGATACCGGGACCTCGCAATCGTCACAATAATGCTTGATAAAGAAAGGGTCACTGACCTTACCTGGCTGTATCTGCCGGAGAAGGACATGCCTCTCGGCAGGATCCACGAGCCGAAAAACTGGAGCCCTCAGATGGCGCCGGAGGGGAAGACCAGTATTGTTGCCGAATACTTCTGCTTCAGGGAAGATAAAATATGGAATTCAACCGACGAGGAGCTCGCATCGATTACGGTGAAGCAGTTGGAGAAGCTCGGATTAATAAACAGGAGCGATGTCATTGACAAATGTATACTTAGAGTGCCTAACGCATATCCTGTATTTGAAGTCGGATACCGTGAGCATTACTCAAGGATACTGGAATACCTTAAGAACTTTAAAAACCTGCACATCATCGGCAGGAGCGGTATGTTCAGATACTACAATATGGACAGGGCGATAGAGACGGGGATAGAAACGGCGGAAAAAATATTGATGGAAAAATCCCGGATTTCTTCTGCTATCCAATAAGCATCTCCGACTTATCAGTGCTTTGACAACAGAAGTCTCCTCTTGGCATCAGGAAAGAAGTGGTGGAGGTGAACGGGATCGAACCGATGACCTCCTGCTTGCAAAGCAGGCGCTCTCCCAGCTGAGCTACACCCCCGAATCTCAAAGAATATTCGAGTACTCATTTTAAATTGAACGGATAAAATTGTCAAACATTCGACATTTATTATCGTATGAACGCCATCAACCATATAGAAAAATAACTTTATTTTTCTATTAGAAAGGTTCTATTATTTTATTATCCTTAGCACAATTGGGGTCTCACCGATTTTTCCTTGTGAAGCTTTTGTAATTTAGGGCTTATTATTCAAATATAAATTGATCAAGGGGTAATTATGAGGAACTTTCCGTATCTTCTTTCAAGTTCATTGCCAAAGGGTTCAAAAATCGGGGTGTTGTTGTTTTTGTTTATTGCCGTGCTGACGGCTTTGCCGGTAACTGCGTCCGATGAATGGACGATCGAGGCGGTAGATGCGCCAAGCATGTTTTTCAACAGCTACAATAGAGCGACAGCGATTGATAAAATTACAGACCAGCCGCACATTGTTTATGGAGGAGATCGCCTTTTTCATGCATTTTTTGACGGGACCCAATGGCAATATGAAACAGTGGACAATTCTTCCAGTATTGAACAAGACGCCTCTATCGCCATTGATTCAAACAACAGCATACACATCAGTTATTACGATTCAACGAACAAAATACTCAAATACGCGACCAATGCTTCAGGCGCATGGGTTGTCTTAACAATAGATGCAGCCGGAGATGCGAGGAGCCTATCTTCCATCGCTGTAGATTCCGAAGACAAAGTGCATATCAGTTATTATGATTCTTCCAACAGCAGTCTCAAGTATGCGACTAACGCATCAGGTTTGTGGGTTATCTATACAATAGATTCTTTAGGAGACGTGGGGCTAAATCCATCTATCGCCATAGATTCAAACAACAATGTGCATATCAGCTATTATGACGTTACAAACGGCGATCTCAAGTATGCAACAAATGCCTCAGGTTCATGGGTAACGTCTACAATTGATTCATCGGGCGATTCAGGACGTTACAACTCCATAGCCCTGGACTCATACAACTATGTACATATCAGTTATTATGATAACACCAACAAAGACCTCAAGTATGCGACGAATGCCTCTTATGACACAGACGACGACGGTGACGGCTATACGGAGAATCAGGGAGATTGCAATGATTCAGACCCGGATGTCCATCCCGGTGCCGCAGAGATATGCGACGCTATCGACAACGATTGCGACGGACAGACGGATGAAGGCAGTATTTGCGGGCCTGTAGACCTTATCGTCTCCGTCCTGACAGCCCCGGCAAAGGCAGGGGAAGGGCAGACGATCACAGTGAAGGACACGACCATAAATAACGGCACAGGGATGGCAGGCGAATCGGCAACTAAAATCTACTGGTCCGCAGACAAAAAATACGATGCTGAGGACATCGAGCTTGGAAGCAGGACGGTCCCTGCGCTTGCGGGAGGGGCAACAAGTACAGGAGACATATCCGTAACCATACCCTCAGGCACATGCTCAGGCACATATTATCTCATAGCAATGGCGGATGCGGACGGTGCAGTTTCAGAGACAAGCGAGACAAACAACAACACGGGCAAATCCATAAAGATAAAACCTGACCTGATAGTATCCGGCATAAAGGCGTCTGCAAGCGCGCCGCAGGGGGCGACAATCACAGTCACAACCACGACAAAGAACAAAGGAGTTTGCGCGGCGGAGGCGTCGACAACGAGGCTTTATCTCTCAACGAACAGTACCTATGATTCAGGAGACACTGAGCTTGGAAGTAGTGCGGTCCCGGCGCTTGCGGCAGGGGCGGCAGACAAAGGCAGCACTTCCGTGACCATTCCGGAGGGAACAACCGCAGGCGCATATTACATAATAACAATATCGGATGCCGATGCAGTTGTATCGGAGACAAGTGAAGCGAATAACGATAACTATAAGCCGATAACAATAACTCCGTAGATTTCGCAGATGCCGGAGAAGACCTTTCCGGAACAGAAGGGTCTTCTCCGGTAAGCAGATTGCAATGCGTGCAAGTTTTCACAATTCCCCGGGAAAAAAGATTTCCGTTTTCTCCCTCTTTTCCGTTGTCTCCGGCCCATACCCTGAAAGCACTGCCGTGTCCTCAGGTAATTCCGCCCGGAAGACCTGAAATATCTTATACTATAAATCGTATGACTATAGACGCTGAGATGATAAAGGCGGTATCCGAAGTATCACGCAGCACACCGGACCCGAAAAGGGCAGAGACAAATTTACTCAGATTCCTGGAAGCGGCGCAGGAGAAGGAACGCTTTCTGCCTTATATGAAGGAAGCCGCCGGTCTTTTTGCCGCGAGTCAATTCCTCTCGAATTATTGCGTATCAAATCCCGACGAGCTCTACTTTGCATTGAAAAGTCTGAATGGTCCTGTCACCAAAAAACTCCTTCTGGAAAAGGGCAGTGAAGAACTTGCAGCCGGGGATGCCGACGTTGCTGAAATAATGAAAAAGATACGGTCTTTCAGGAAACGGTATCTTTTGCGTATCACCCTGAGAGACATTGCAGGCGAGACGGACATCCTGTCTTCCATGGATGAACTTACCTGTCTTGCCGAGGTGGTGATCGATTTTGCGCTCAGGTGTTCCCTGTTAATCAATTCCGGAAAATTCGGGACCCCTCCGGACGGTGGAGAACTCAGCCTTATTTCTCTCGGCAAACTGGGCGGCGAGGAGCTTAATTACAGTTCCGACGTTGACCTTATAGCGGTTTATGCCCTGGAAGACGGTCAGACCTCAGGCGTCCTGAGCCCGTCCGGCGTTAGGATGAACAGGGTGAGCAGCGGTGAATTTTATTCCAGGGTCATCGGGCTTTTCAACAGGCTGCTCTCGGTCAATACTGAAGACGGCATCGCCTACAGGGTCGATCTCAGACTGAGGCCGCAGGGCGAGAAGGGAGAGATCGCACTTCCTCTCAGGGCTTATCATACATATTATGAAACCTGGGGGCGCACATGGGAAAGGATGGCCCTGATAAGGGCGAGGCCCGTCGCGGGCAGTATGCGGCTCGGCAGAGAGTTTATGGGGATGGTAGAGCAATTTGTATGGAAGAAGCCGGTTGACTACTCAGAGATAGAAGAGATAAGGGCGCTGAAGAAAAAGATAGATTCGGCCTTTTCAAAAGATGACATCAAGCGGGGATATGGAGGGATCAGGGAGGCGGAATTTTTTATACAGACCTTTCAGCTCATATACGGGCATGAACACGGCGGGCTCAGGACACACAGGCTCTTAAATGCGATCCAGTCCCTCAGGTGGCTGGGAATAATTCCCGAAGGGGACCTCATTACGCTATCGGACAACTACCTGTATCTGAGGCGTGTTGAACATTTTCTCCAGATGAAAGACGACCTCCAGACGCATTCCCTACCCGCGTCAATGGATGATCTGACTTCCCTTGCCGCCAAGACGGGACTTTCTTCAGTGGATGAATTTCTTTCAGGTTTGAAGCTGAGGCGAATGAAGATAAGGAGCATGTATAATTCCCTCCTCGGCACGGAAGACGATGCATATGCAGAAGCCCTCACATTGCTTGAAGGGGACCTCGGTGACAACGAACTTGCGGGTTATCTTTCTTTCAGGGGCGTGAAGGAGCCTTATGCGGGCATGAAGGACCTGAGGGGGATAAAGGGACAGTTCGATTTCTTCAAGACGCAGCGGGAGCGCTCCGTCATGAGGAAGGTCCTTCCTTTGCTCATCGAAAACGCATTGAGCTCGGAGAGTCCCGGCAGGGCGCTCAAGGGGCTTGAGAGTTTTTTTGCGTCCGTCGGCATTAAAGAAGCCTACCTGACGGGATTTATGGAGAGGCGGGAGATGAGGGACGGCATAATGAAGATATTCTCTCTGAGTCCGTACCTGACGAGAATTCTGCTGGGCAGTCCGAGATACATCGATCTTCTTCTTGAAGGCAGCGTCATAAGGAAGACCCTGAGAAAAACGGAAGAGGAGCTGAGAAGGGGCATCCCCTGTGAGAACATTGAATCCTGGATTGCAGAGTATAAAAATGTGGAAGAAATCCGTCTGGGCAGTTTCTTTCTCATGCGCGTCATAAAAATAAATAATTTAGTAAAGTGCCTGTCGCACCTTGCGGACGCGGTAATCGGGACGATAACGTCGGCAGCTGGGGTGAACGGCCGTCTGCCGCTGCATACCGGTTTCACCGTCCTTGCAATGGGAAAGCTGGGCGGCAGGGAAATCACCTTTGGTTCAGACCTCGATATTCTCTTCCTTGCCGAGAAATCAGATGACTTGAAGATTGCGGAGAAAATCCTGAAGACATTAACTGCATATACGGACAAAGGCATACTCTATAATGCCGATACCCGGCTGAGACCCGACGGCACAAAAGGGGTGCTTTTAAATAATGCGGAGGGCTACAGGAATTACTACCTTAAGAGCGCACATCCATGGGAAATACAGGCGCTCCTCAAGATGAGACCGATTACGGGAGACGGCAACTTGTCCGGGTCATTTCTGGAAATGATCAGGGAAGTCATATTGAAACGGGGAAGAGAGCTGGAAAGGGCGGACTTGAAGGCAATGAGGGAAAGGATTGTGAAAGAGCTGTCTCACGAATCAAGGGGAACAGACGTAAAGCTCGGGCCCGGAGGCATAGAGGAAATTGAGTTTTATGTTCAGTGGCTTCAGGCCCACAATGCCTCAACATCTCCCGCGATACTTGTACAGGATACGGCAACGGCGATAAAGCGGCTTCTCAAGGCGGGATTAATCAGCGATGAAGCGGGGAAAACCCTTCTCTCTGCCTATGAATATATGAGGACGATTGAGACATTTATGAGATTAAACGAAGAACGTGTGATCACTGAGGACCCGGAGTTTGCTACCCTGGCCGGGATTTTTCTCGGCCATAAAAACAGGGAAGAGTTTCTCGAAAATTTGAAGGCCGTGAGAAGTAAAGTCATGGAAGTGGTCCGGTAGAAAGAAAAATCTGCTCCGGGTCAAAATGTAATTTGCGCAAATTGGCATATATGAAATTTTTATACCGCCTATTAATCCCTTGAAACCTGTACGTTAAATCGTGTAAAACTATAGCACATGGAAAAAAGGGCCTTTGAAAGAATACCCACAAGCATGAAGGCGGATTTGCAATGCGCCGGCACGGAGCACCACGGGACGATCAGAAACCTCTCTGAAAACGGAATGTTCATCAGTATGAAAAAGACGTTCTTCCCCTTTGACTCTCACCTCGGAATATCTATCCCTTTGAGGGAAGAAAGACTGGATGTTCACGGCAGGGTCAGCAGGCTTGTAGAGAGAGGCGATATCTATGACGGCATCGGCGTTGAAATCCTGCAGCCTCCTCCTGCCTATCTGGAGTTTATAAACAGGCTCAAATGGAACCCCGCAAAACGTCTGAAAACGACGGCAAGAGAACTTAAGACATTTATTTGCGGGATATGCAATCATGTCGCGTTTGATTTTGCGCCGATAGAATGCCCCGTCTGCCACGCGTCGATAGAGAATTTCGAGAAAAATCCCGAGGCCGTAAAAAAACCGGCAGAGGACGGCACTCTCAGCGAGATCGAAAAAAAGCATGTCCCCATAATAACGGTCCTGAAAGAGCCCAGGCTGGTCCCGGAGAGGCAGGGGATTGATATACATATCAGGGTCGGAGAAGTCGAACATCTTATGGAAAAGGAAGACTACATTACGTTTATAGATTTTTATTTTGACGATCTCCATGTCAACCGGAAATGTCTCGGGAGGGTAAGCTTTATGTGCAGGAGGATGCAGCCTGCAGCCACGTTCCACCTGAATACCCAGACTTCCGGGATCATTACCATTCTTTCCAATTGCTGCGCTCACGGAAGCTGGATCGCCGAAGCCAACATTTGAACCCGCTTAATCTGCCCTCAATTGTTAAGTTTAAACTTTTGTCTTATAATCCGGATTATTGACCCGAATATAAACAAATAAAAAGGAGCAAAAGATGGACAAGCCCAGGGACAAAAAAGACGTTTTAGAGCTGGTGGAAAAAAATAACGTGAAATTTATCAGGCTGTGGTTTACGGATATCCTCGGACAACTGAAAAGTTTTGCCATTACAAGCGAGGAGCTCGAAGGGGCGTTTGACGAGGGGATGGGTTTTGACGGCTCATCGATAAAAGGTTTTGCACGGATCGATGAGAGCGACATGATAGCAAAGCCTGATCCCTCGACCTTCCAGATCGTGCCGTGGAGGCCGAAGGAAAAGGCGGTGGCGAGGATGTTTTGCGATATCCTGAACCCCGACGGCACTCCGTATGAAGGAGACCCCCGTTATGCTCTGAAGAGGAATCTAAGCCGGTTGAATGAAAAAGGCTATACGCTTTATCTCGGCCCGGAGCTCGAATTTTTCTACTTCAGAAATGAGAAGGGCACTGAAGTCCTGGATGAGGGGGGATACTTTGATCTCACGACACTGGATGCCGGAAGCGACCTGAGGAGGGAGACGGTACTTGCGCTTGAAGAGATGGGAATAAAAGTGGAATACTCCCATCACGAGGTCGCGCCTTCTCAGCATGAGATCGACCTGCGTTACGCGGACGCCCTGTCAATGGCGGACAACGTCATGACCTACAGGGTGGTAGTGAAGGAGGTGGCTTCAAAATACGGCTGTTATGCCACCTTCATGCCCAAGCCGATGTTCGGACAGAACGGGAGCGGGATGCACACGCACCAGTCTCTTTTTAAGGGCGACAGGAACGCTTTTTTTGACGCCAAGGACAAATATTATCTCTCCGGCATCGCCAGGCAGTACATCGCCGGTTTATTAAAACATGCCCCGGAAATCACAGCGATTTGCAACCAGTGGGTCAATTCATACAAAAGGCTTGTGCCGGGATATGAGGCCCCCGTTTACATAGCCTGGGCAAGGAGAAACCGTTCAGCGCTCGTAAGGGTCCCTCTGTACAAGCCCGGAAAAGAAAAGGCCACGAGGATAGAGCTTCGTTCGCCGGACCCGGCATGTAATCCCTATCTTGCCTTCTCCGTCATGCTCGCAGCGGGACTGGAAGGCATCGAAAAAGGTTATGAGCTTTCCGAGCCGGTGGAAAAAGATATTTACCATCTCGGCGAAGAGGAAAAGAAGGAATTGCGGATAACGTCTCTCCCCGGAAGTTTAATAGAGGCCGTGGAGACAGCTGAAAAAAGCGAGGTCGTCCGCAAGGCTTTAGGCGATCACATATTCAACAATTTCATCGAGAGCAAGAAAATAGAATGGGACGACTACAGGATCAAGATACATCCCTATGAGATAGAGAGATATCTGCCGATTTTATAATATGGAGGATTGTCGCATATGTCTTTGACTTATACCGGAGGGGGTGTTGACAGGTCTCCGATTGTGTGATAGATATTAATCAAGAAGAAAAACTGCCACCCCAAAAAAGGTAAAGTACGGGAAACCGTATGGCACAAAGCCACCTTTCCGGTTAAAACCGGAACGAGGGGTTACTGGAGTGGCAGATAAGAAATTAAAGCCTGTTCAGAAATGAACAGGCTTTTGAGTTATATGAATATCCCCGCATAACGTAGATAGCCTTTTTCCCTCTTCCCCGGAAAGTTTATTTTAATAGCCGCGAGATGCTAAAATATTTTTGCCGGGTGGCCCCAAAGGTCACTCCGGCGAGGAGTGCAGTTGACGTATGAAAAGCTTTAAGACCTGGCCGAGGGTCGCCTTCAGTCTGATCATTCTGCTTTCGGCAGCAGCATCCGGCGGCTATTCGTATGAAATCGGAAGCGCCGGTTATGTACCCCGCCTTGAGAGGCAGACACAGGCCGGTAGTCAATCAGTGGAAGATATCAGACAGATCGAATACAACGAAATAAAGTACGATGAGGCAAGTGAAAACTACTATGGGTTCATCAAGGGGAAAATTCCCGTTTTGATCTCCGCCCCTCATGGCGCCATGCACTTCAGGAGAAGAGAAAATCGATGGAAGGGGGAGGATGAATATACTGCGTCCCTGGCTATCAAACTTGGACAACTGACAGGCGCCCATGTCATCTATGTTAAAAATAAAACGATGGAAGATCCTAATAACGATCTCACGTCCGAATATAAAAATGCGGTAGCAGAGGCGGTCAAGAAGTACAATATCAAATTCCTTCTGGACCTTCATGGGGCGGATGAGGACCGGCCTTTCAAAGTCGATATAGGGACGATACATGATGAGCTTCTGAAAAGCTCCTGTCCCACGTTCAGGGGGACCATAGGAGAGGCCTTCTCTGATTTTGAGCCTCAGCCTTTCAATAAAAGATTTGGCGCAAAAACTCCTAACACAGTAACTTTTTTTGCAAGAAACAAATTGGGTATCGAGGCAGCGCAGGTCGAAATCAATGCCAGATACAGGATCGTGGAAAGGAAACCGGACAGCGCCAAAGCAAAGAGCGGCATAAAACCCCATTTCAAAGCCGATGAAAAGGATGTCCTGAATTTGCTTGCGAGGCTGCAACGGACGGTCCACGAGATCAACCTGAAGATAGAAAGAGACAACAAACTTATAAATACTCCAGGTTAAATCATCAATTCCGGAGGTCCCTGGTCTTCCTCGCGGGAGACCGTATGCATCATCCTGAAACCCCTGTCCGACCGCACAAAGAAATAGAGGCAGAAGGAAATCCCGATCAGAATACCGGCAGCCAGCCATCGGTTATATTCTCTCTTTAAATAAATGCTTCCCTCTCCGGCCTCGGGCATGTCCGAAGGGGCGACAGGCAGCCCGTAAAGCCCGGCCAGTCTCCCGATATTCCCAAGATGGATGACCGGGACCTCTTCACGGAGGAACCTCAGGATGACCGAATCCATATCTTTGGGCAATGATTGTTCCTGTGAGATGACCCCCGGTTTCAGAAAAATCTTGTATGGCCTGGTCCCGGCGGAGGCGACGCCCCCACCCACATTTATAAATACCACCGGCGACCGGTCTTTAAGATAGACCGACATCCTGGCATCGATATTCTCACGGATGGTTTTTGCTTCAATCATTCCCAGACCGTTTCTTTTGACGGCCTGAAGGACCAGTTCCCGGCCTTTTTCCGTCATCTCTTTTCCCCGGTCACTCCGTCCGCCAATGGAAGAGGCCACTGAGCGGAAAGGGAAGAGGCCTTTTTTGTAGAGAAGATATTCCATGTCGATCCAGAGGAAATCCGGATCATTTGCCCCCCACTGGGACCCGCTTGCGCCGGAGATGATCGTGGGCCTCAACTTAAGTGTTGCAAGTGCTGCGCAAACGGAAATATTCAGCGCGGGGAAGGAGCCGGAAAAGCCCACTGCAACTTTGTCCCCCTCTTTAACACCTGACTTCATCAGAAGGTCTACCACGACAGCGGCAAAATTGGGATTGATCGTGGTCTGTTTTGCCTGGAGATCTCCGACGTCACTCGTGACCGGCGTGACCAGTGCCCCTATCAACCCTGATTGTGCCGGGTCTGTTTCCGGGTCGATATTCAATCCGCGCCCCAACCGTTCAAACCGGATTGCTTCCATCGCCTCCGAGGCCAATCTTGCCGCTGCTAATTTCTCGGCGTAATAGGGTTGTCTGACGGTGATCTGAAGCGTCTCTGCGGCAATAAGCCCCACAAGGGCAAAGCATGCAATAAAAACGTTTGCGCTTAGAGGCAGGCTTTGGGGTCTCCAGTAGACCTTTTTCATGGGGCCAGCCTCCCGCCGAGAAAGACAATCAGAACAAGGCGTACGATAACAGAAGAGATGGTCAGTGCGCCGAGGGTTTCTGGGATGCCCCGGCGATCAAACCAGATTGCGATAAGACCGGGGATGATGAACCCGATGACCGAAAATTCCGCATTCCCGAACTCCACGGACGCGGTGACAAAATACTGTATTACCATTCCTGTCAGGTAGCCGGCCAGAATAAGAAGGATGATTCGCCGCCTTCCATACAGGACCATGACCGAGGAAAGGAGATGCACCAGGACGAAAGAGACAAAGCCCGCACCCACGGTAAGCAGCGCCGAGAGAGGTTTGGTCAGATGAAGCGCGATATATCCCGGAACGACCAGTCCCCCGGCCGTCAGACCGAAGATTTCGGACAGAAGAAGACTCACCACGAGCCCCACCCCGATTGAGACCGGAAGGAGTTCCATTACAAATGCTCCTTCAGGGTCGCGCGGTTCCGGAAGAACCGGACCAGACTGAGGCCCTGACCCTTGATGTTGGCCATGCCTGCTACCAGACAGGATGCGCCGCCCAGCTCGATAATCGTCTCGAAGATGTCGCTGTCGCTGCGATGTTCGGCAAACAGGACTTTCCCCATCGGTAAACCTGCGGAATCCGCCTCACGGGCAAAGAAGTAGGTCCCCGACCCGATGAGGATATAATAGTCGGCCGGCTCCCATTCTACGCATATCCTTCCAAACTGTTGAGACCGGGCAGGCCGGTCTTCCCGGCAGTTGAATATTGCGATCCTCTTCTCCACTTCCGGAAAACGCCCGATAGCCATCTCCCAGATTTGCCGGGTGGACTCCGGATCGTTGGCTGAAAAACCGTTCACAAAGTAAATATGACGCCCGAAAAAACGGACATGAGAAATGGTTGTAGCGCCTGTATCGGGCACGGTTTTCCACATACCCTTTAATGCGGTCTGCCGGTCCACTCCAATGTCCTGACAGACCCGAAGGGCCAGGGCAACATTGGCCTTGTGTTCTACATAGGGAAAATTCGACATTTCTTCATCAGTGACCTTGTTGATGTCCTCCCCGTTAACTCCGATCAGTTTGCTCTTTCTGTCCTGAACAGCTTCTCTGAAAATGTCCAGGTTTCTCTGTTCTGCAGTATAGACCCTCCCCCCCACCGGTATCGTCCCGGCCAGGGCCAGTGCAACGTCCTTTTCTTCGGGGCCCATAACGTCCAGATGGTCCTCGCGGGCATTGGTGATGACCCCGTGCGTGGCATTGACGAGCATAGTCTCACTCAGCCATTGATAGTTCGGCTGAAGGGCCATGCATTCAACCACGAGGGCCTGCGCCCCGTAGGCCTTTGCAACAGAGACAATCCTCGCCTGTTCGATCAGTTTCGCCCCTCCGGGTCTGAAGACCGGATACTCCGAGCCATCGGGTAAAATCATCCGAGCCAATGTCCCTGTGGTCTTGGCGCAGGTAACGATCCCCTTTTCGCGAAGCGCGCCGGCAATCAGACGGGTCACACTGGATTTTCCCCTTGTGCCATTGACATGGATGCGGACCGGGACCCCGGAAAGATCGCGCCTGAGCCGGGATGCTTCCCATACGCCCAATATGATAATCAACAAAGTTATAAGAACAAGATACTCGCTGCCGACCAATTCTCCCTCCCTTGTCTCTGATCTTCGACTCCAGAGAGCGCGTCTTGGAAAAAGTATATCAGATAAAATTCTTAAGGCAACTTGACGCTGCCTGGAATCGGGTGCACAATTTGGATAAGACAATGGACGATTCCGATTCCATGAAAAACAGAAAGAAGCTCTGGACACGGCTGATTCTGACAGTTGTTGCTACGATGGTTTTTGTCCTCCTCATTCAGGTCATCGTCTCCAGATGGGACCAGGGCCGGATGCCGGTGAAGGAAAAGCGGATTGCGGCGACCTCCGGGTCCGGCATGGTGGCCACAGCCAATCATTACGCTACAAAGGCCGGTGTTGAAATCCTGAAAAAAGGGGGTAATGCCGTTGATGCTGCCGTTGCCGCAGCTTTTGTTCTTGGTGTTGTCGAACCGTTTGCTTCGGGAATCGGGGGCGGAGGGTTCATGCTCATTTATACGGCAAAGAGTAATCAGGTCGTGACGATCGACTATCGTGAGACCGCGCCGCTCAGGGCTGCCCCGGAAATGTATCAAACCTCTTCCGGTGAGGCGATGAAAGACCGGATGAAAGAAGGCCATATGGCTGTGGCCATACCCGGGACCGTGGCCGGGCTTGCAATGGCGTTAAGCGATTACGGGACAATGGATTTAAAAAGCGTAATGGGGCCGGCCATTAAAATTGCTGAAGACGGACACGAAGTCGGCAGGCTCCTGAATACGATGATGAAGAAAAATTTCCGGAAGCTTTCAATGTTTCCCGCAACCGCCGGGATATATCTGAAAGACGGACTTCCTTATGAGGTCGGCGACCGGTTATACCTCAAGGACCTGGCCGGGACTTATCGTCTTATTGCTGAAAACGGCCCGGCAGTCTTCTACAGCGGGGCCATAGCAGAAGCCATTGAAAAAGAGATGGCAGGCAAAGGGCTGATTACCGTAAAAGATCTGGCAGGTTATCACCCTGTATTAAGGGCTCCGGTCAAAGGAAGTTATCGCGGCAGTGAGATCGTTTCGATGGGACCGCCCAGCTCAGGGGGGACCCATATTATCCAGCTCCTGAATATCCTCGAAGGACATGATATCGCCCGCCTCGGTCTCAGCAATGCTGAAAGCGTCTCTCTCATGGCCGAAGCAATGAAGAGAATATTCTCTGACAGGGCGAGGTTCATGGGAGATCCCGACTTTGTGAAGGTACCCGTAGAAGAACTGATTTCCAAAGAGTATGCGGAAAAATTGAGAAAAGAAATGAGCGCTGGCAAATTAAATGAAAAGAACGCTGCGGGTAATGTCGCATTGTACGAGTCCGATCAGACAAGCCATATCTCTGTCGCGGACAATGAAGGTAATCTGGTAGCATTGACCCAGACGGTCAATTCCTTCTTCGGTTCCGGTGTGGTTGTGCCCGGAACGGGGATATTGCTGAATAATGAGATGAATGATTTTGCCCCGGAAAAAGATGGACCGAATTCGATCAGACCCGGGAAAAGACCTTTGAGCAGCATGTCTCCCACCCTGGTGCTCAAAGACGGCAGGCCGTACCTGACCATCGGGATGCCCGGCGCCACCCGCATTATAACTGTGCTGCCCCAGATACTTATGAATCTGATCGACCATGAAATGAATATTCAGGAGGCGATAAATGCGCCGAGGGTCCACAGCATGGCAGGCCGGGAAATATTCATGGAATCCCGCATACCGCAAGAGGTCCGGGACGATCTGGTCCGCGCGGGATACAGGCTTGTCGTTAAAAAAGATTTCGATCTCTATTTCGGCGGCGCGCAGGGAGTGATGATAGATACTGAGACGGGAATGCGTTACGGCGGCGCCGACCCGAGACGTGAAGGGGCTGTGATCGGGTATTGAGATTATTCTGTGATAGAATCGTTAGTAAGGCGTTATATTAAGGTCCTCATAATAGTCTGTACATTTTTAGAGGGCGTCATTCCCGCTAAAGAACTTCGGGCATGACTGACAAAAAAGGGAGGGAACGATGAAGTCAGCGATAAAGATTATTGTGTTTGTTGTGCTGAGCGTCTTTTGGGTCTCAACTTCCATGGCGCTGCATGAGCTGTTCAAAAAAATGGACTCAAACCGAGACGGTCAGATCGACCGCGGGGAATTTGCCGGTGACATGAAGAGGGACGCCTTCAACAAGCTTGACAGTGACAAAGACGAACACGTCTCGCAGGATGAGTGGGGCAACGGGAATTTTATAGAGGCAGGAAAAGGGGCGGAGGTCTTTAAATCCGTCGACAAAAATGCTGACAAGAGAATAAGTTTTATCGAATTTTCAGACTACTCGGAGAAATATTCAAATATAGAAGAGGCCTTTATGACCTCTGACAAAAACAGAGACGGCGCCCTTGCCCCCGATGAGATAACACTACGCCCTCTTTTCAGATTTATCACTATACGTTATTGATTTTCAATACCACAGTTTCTGCTGTGGGGTTTCTTTGTTTCCCTCCCCCTTGACGGGGGAGGGTCAGGGTGGGGGTTCAGTGCTCTCCTTGACAGAAGAATGAAAGGTGATAACATTTAATTCAGACTCTGATTATCTGAAAAACGGAGGTGTTTTCCATGACAGTGACAGGTTATGAAATCAGCGGGGTCAGGTATGACCTGAGCCCGTTGACCGACCATGATATTTATCTCTTTAAGGAAGGAAACCATTTCAGGCTTTACGGAAAACTCGGCGCACATCTGATGGATGTGGGGGGCATAACAGGGGTCCACTTTTCGGTATGGGCGCCCAATGCCGAAAGAGTGTCCGTTACCGGCGACTTCAACGGATGGGACAGGGGATCTCATCAGCTCATGCCGAGGTGGGACGGCTCCGGCATATGGGAAGGTTTTATCGAAGGTCTGAAAAAAGGGGACATTTACAAATATCATATCGTCTCGAAATTCAATGGTTACAGTGTCGATAAGGGTGACCCCTTCGCGTTTTTATGGGAAGTGCCTCCACGGACGGCATCAATCGTGTGGGACATGGAATACGAATGGAAGGACCGGGAGTGGATGACAAACAGAAAGAAGGCCAATTCGTTAACTGCGCCCTTGTCCATTTACGAAGTCCATCCCGGGTCCTGGAGACGCGTCCCTGAAGAAGGGAACAGGTCCCTCACATACCGCGAGTTGGCCCATTATCTTGCGGACTATGTAAAGGAAATGGGCTTTACCCATGTCGAATTGCTGCCTGTCATGGAACACCCTTTCTACGGCTCATGGGGATATCAGACTGTTGGATATTTTGCCCCCACGAGCAGGTACGGGACTCCGCAGGATTTTATGTATCTGATCGACCATCTCCACCAGAACGGCATCGGCGTTATCCTCGACTGGGTGCCTTCGCACTTCCCCTCTGACCAGCACGGGTTGTCATATTTCGACGGAACATACCTGTTTGAACATCAGGACCACAAAAAGGGATATCATCCCGAATGGAACAGCTATATCTTCAATCACGGCCGTAACGAGGTCAGAAACTTCCTTATCAGCAGCGCACTGTTCTGGCTGGAGCACTATCACGTGGACGCCCTGAGGGTGGACGCAGTAGCGTCGATGATCTATTTGGACTACGCACGAAACGAGGGCGAATGGATACCGAACATGTACGGCGGCAAGGAGAACCTCGAAGCCATCAGCTTCCTTCAGAGATTCAATGAAATAGTCTATGCCTTCTATCCGGATGTGCAGACTTTCGCGGAGGAATCTACGGCATGGCCTATGGTTTCACGTCCTGTTCATCTCGGCGGCCTGGGTTTCGGGATGAAGTGGAACATGGGGTGGATGCACGATACCCTGAAATATTTTTCGCTCGAGCCGGTCCACAGGAAATACCACCATAACCAGTTGACCTTCAGCATCTGGTACGCCTTTTTTGAGAATTTCATGCTTCCGCTTTCCCATGACGAGGTAACGCACGGCAAGGGCGCCCTGTTGGGAAAGATGCCCGGCGATGAGTGGCAGAGCTCCGCCAACCTCAGGCTTTTGTTCGGCTACATGTGGGGACATCCGGGGAAGAAGCTCCTGTTCATGGGAGGAGAGTTCGCGCAGTGGAGGGAATGGGTCCACGAAGAGAGCCTTGAGTGGCATGCCCTTGAACATCCTTCACACCAGGGAGTGCAGAGATGGGTGAAAGATTTAAATCACTGTTACAGGACCGAACCCGCGCTCTACGAACTTGATTTTTCAAACGACGGTTTTGAATGGATAGACTTCCATGACTGGGAAGAGAGCATCATCAGTTTCATAAGAAAAGGAAAAGACACGCGGGACATAATCCTCGTGGTATGCAACCTTACACCTGTGCCGCGCTTCAACTACAGGGTGGGGGTCCCTCGCGGGGGGTTCTGGAAAGAGGTCCTCAACAGCGACGCCTCTGTCTACGGAGGAAGCAACCTCGGCAACTTCGGAGGCGCGTGGGCGGAGCAGGTCATGGCGCATGGAAGAGGCCATTCGGTTTCCCTCACACTGCCGCCTCTTGGAGTACTATTCCTGAAGAATACAGAATAAATTCACGGGACGTCCGGCACAACCGGGCGTCTCAATTTTTACCTTCAACAAGCCCCCAAAAATTCATAATGTGACCCGTGTCACTTCAATCCGGCCTGTCTGCCTGTAAACTATAAATTAGAATAAACCTCACAGCAGCCCGGCCCGTTATCGCCTGACCGGGGTCGGCCCATGCTATGAAGGAGGAAGATATGTTGAATGAATTAAAAAACATTTATTCTAAACTGGCGACCTCGTTCAGGGAGAAGAAACTTAAAAAACAAAAGGTCCTGATTCAGATGAAGATGATGGCCTGCTGCATCAAGAGAGTAAAGTAAGCAGCCTCTTTTCGACTCCCCGTATGTTCGCAAATATCTGCCCTCAGATGCTGTGCAATCTGCACCGCAATACTGTTAAACTTATCCGCATGAACACATCATTTCCAGCGCCCCACCCCGTTAAACTGTTTATCGGTATGCTTTCACAGGACGTATCGCTTTTTGACCGGATTTCCGAGAGACTCCGGAACTCCTTTGGCCCTGTCGACATGGAAAGTCCCCTTTGGTCATGGGTGCATACGGACTATTATGAAAAAGAGATGGGCAAGGGGCTGAAACGTAAATTTATTTTTTTCCAGGACTTGATTGGTCCGGGGAATATTGCGGGAATCAAACTGAAGACAATTGAGCTTGAAAACGACTATCTGAATGAGACCGGCGGCAGGAGGATAAACCTCGATCCCGGGTATCTGGATTCTGCAAAACTTGTCCTGGTATCGACAAAGGATTTCTCCCACAGGATATATCTTGACAGGGGAATTTACGGAGAAGTCACCCTTGCTTATTCAGGCAGGGACTATCAGATATTTCCCTTCACATATCCTGATTTCCGGAAGCCTGAATATCTTGATATCTTCAGGAAGGCGAGGGAGATTTACAAAGGACAGACGAGAGGCTCAGGGATTTAGCAACTCAAACAACAAACCATCGATCTCATCAATCAACTCTTTAAACATCCCTCCGTGGCTCTTTGAGGCGGAGAAAAGCTCAAGCCTTAATTTCCGGATTTCAGGATCATCGCATTTTTCGTATGTGATACGGCCTTTTTGCATGGCCTGCCTCTCCAGCAGCAGAAGTCTTTTGGCCCTATCTGCAAAAGAAGCGAGTAAATCTCTTATTTCTCCAAGCTTCTGATCTATATTCTGTGTTCTGTGCTCTGTGCTCTGCGCAGCAATCTCCTTCACCATCACATACAAAGTGCAGTACTCCAGCCCCCTAACACCCCGGCGCCACTGTAAAAGCATGGGGTTCTTCCAGAACCAGAGGAAGTTCCTCTCCCCGAGAGAGACAAGGTCAGTAATTGCTGCCTCAAGTTCAGCAATGAGTTTAGAGTTATAGCTCTTAACTCTTAACTCCTGACTCTTGACTCCTAACTCCTGACTCTTAAGGTGTTTCCATAAATTCTTCAACACCAGTTGTCCGCTCACGTCGTCAGGCGTATCAAAATGAACGAGAGATAAGATCACTTTACCTTTACCGTAATTGCCCTCGACAACCGCCGGTTCATTGAGCAGTCTTTTCGGATCAAGATTTATCCGGTAAACCTTTTCGAGCTCTTCCCAGTCTCCATTCGTTGCAACATCTCCGACGTTTAAATCAGAGCTGAACGCATCGGGCAAGGCATCGCCATATGAAGCGAGTATTTTTATACTCCTGTCTTCAATATAAAATTGAGACGGCCACCATGCGTGGAAGACAGGGTGTAGGGTGTAGGGTGTAGGGTGTAGCAGTGGCGATTCGCGAATCGCCACTGCATCTGCTGCTGGTATTCCTTCCCATACAGGATGCTTACTTACCTTTAATTCAATCCGGCCGCTGAAGCTCGGGACCCGTTCCTTTGTCGGCTTTCGCTTAATATTCAAAAGGCCGATGCCGTCAAGAGTCGCAAGCCCGGCGCCTCCGCAAAAGCCGAGATAGTTGCCGCCGCTTTTGACGAACTTTTTTATTTCATTTACGCCTTCCTCTCCGAGGGACTTTAATTTGTTCGACGCCCAGCCGCCGGGGGCAAAAAGCATTTTGTATTTTTTAAGTTTTCCGTTTTTAATGTCTTGAGAGCGTATTAAATCAAAAGGCAGGTTGGCGGAGTTCAATGCTTTATACGCCATGATTCCCCAGAGAAAAGATTCATCCCAGAGGAGGGCGACGTTGCTTGTCATTGGTTTACTCATCGATGTCTTTACCTGATCGACCATTTGGAAATTGTCCCGTCAAAGTACCGGCTCACCCCACACCTGCGTGCAAGAAAATGGAATCTATCTTAATCGCTCTTATATTTCCTGAAGTTCCTGACCAGCTTTTCAAAGCTGTCCGGTTTATATCTCTCAAAATCTTCTTCATCCACAAATACGAAATCAAACCTGTACTTTTTCTGTGATGCATTGATGTCGACGCACCAGTTTTTCAGCCTCTCTATCTTCAATGGCACATCGAGGTCTTCAAGGCCTTTAGTTTCTACAACATATATTTCCTTTTCATTGGCCTTAACTATAAAGTCCGGATAGTAATTTGATATGCTGCCGTCGGCTGTAACGTAGTCGAGCCTGAAATGAACGGCAAGGTAGTTCTTTGCGTAAGAGACAATGTCAGGGCATTGCTCGAGGAATGACGCAAAGAGGAGTTCCAGACGGCTGTCCCCGATGATTTTGTTGAATATGCTTTTTTGAGGAATAAGAAAGCCCTGGTCCTTTACAACAAACGGCCTTGTCTGCCGCAATTTAATATAGTCCCGTATCTCGGCGCTTCCTTTATCAACAACTGTAAGCTCATTTATCTTTTTCTTGAATGTCTCGATTATGGTCTTGCTTGCCTCAAGCTCGGAGAGATTGCGGATTGTGTTCAAGTCGTCAATATCCACACTTCTGTCAAACAGATGTTCGCCTATAAAGGTTTTAACCTTTCCATAAAGCACATCATAACCGCTTATCAGACGGAGGTCTTTCATAATTACCTGCGCAAAGTAACCGATTACGCTCCGGTAGTCGGCAGCCATTGCCGAGTCAAGATATGTCGTGTGGGTAATCTCTCCGGTTGTTATATCTTTAAAAACAATCTCCCTTTTCTCCTCTTCGGAAAATTGCCTGTACTCCACCTTTTTTGTGGCGAACAATGAGGGCTCAAGCTCTTCAAGATTTTTATATTCCCTGTATATTCTTGGAGAAAGCACAGGGATTTCTATATCAAGCCCGTCAATATTCTTTTTCCTGTTTTCATTGTCTATCTCAATGATGATCGGCGCCTTTGCAGCAGTGCCTTCACCCATAGGCTTGCGCTCAAGCTCCACTCCCTCGCTCTGGATAGATTCGACAAAATCCATAAAGGCATTAGTGCCGACAACGCTGACATACTCCGTCGTATCGGTTCCCGGATACATTCTCCTCAAGCCCCTTCCAAGGGTCTGCTCCGGCAAAATATTGCTCTTTGCGGCATACGCCCTTAATCCGACTATGGTGGTTACGTTCCGGACATCCCAACCTTCCTTAAGCATGAGGACTGAGACAATTACCTTATATTGGCTTTCCATTCCGTCAATTTTATTGGATGCCTTTCTCAGCCTTTCAAGCTCTTCTTTGGACTTTTTAGAATCAGCTTCGGAGATTTCTCCGTTGTTGTTTGTATGGATAACAAGCACGGCATCCTTGAATTCAGGATAGGTATTCTCAAGGTGTTCTGCCACATCATCGCAGTTTTTTGTGTCATCCGTCATTATGAAAAGCACGGCCTTTTTACCCATCTTTTCATGTTCAGTATATGCCTTGCGCCATTCTTCCACGCCAAGCGCAATATAGTCCGCATATTTTTCCGTATAGCGCGAGCTTTGCCGTTCCTGAAGTTTCGCCCGGCTTGCCGCATCCGGCAATACAGGATGCTTGACTACATTTTGCGTAATCGCCTCAACAAGCGGATAATCCGAAACCGTCTGCACAAAGATTGCGCCGTTATTGTGTTTGGGAGTTGCCGTTACATCAATTTGCAGAGAGAGAAAATGGTCTTTCTGCTTCAGGCGGTTGTGTATATCTTCAATGGATTTGAACCACGCCAGACGATTGTCGTGGATGTGGTGCGCCTCATCATTGATAACAATAAGCTCATCAATCTCACGGACAATGATCCCGAGATCGACCTTTGAGTCAGTAGTTTTCCCTGTAGGCCTTTTGCCGAGAAAGTAATCCGTCAGGTCTTCATCTTCAAAGTTCGGCTCAATGTCATCTCCGGCATACACACGGTGAATGTTTGTTAGAAAGATATTGCCGGTCTTGCGGATAATAGACACATCGTCCTGTATATGCAAGGTCAATTGAAAATCGTCCTGCCAGTTTCTGCCCTCATAGCCATTATCAGGCAAAAGCGGGTCATCAAAGAAAACCCTGAGCCCGTCAAAGTCGGCCCTCAAACGATCTAAGACAATAATATTGGGCGCTATGATGAGGAAGTTTGTTGACAACTTTGAATCCGGCTCATAGAGCTTGTGGAAATAGCACCACGTAACTATGAGGCTCATGACCTTTGTCTTGCCACTTCCGGTGGCCATCTTTATTACGAGACGGAGCCAGTCTTCATCGAACATCCCTGCGGATACCGCGCCTGATGAATCGTAACGGATCAGGTCATATTTGTCTTTGACCTTAACGACTTCATAAAGATAGATAACGGTTTCGATAGCCTCGCGCTGGGCAAAGTAATAACGAAACTCCAGCGATGAGCCGTCTGCCCCGGGAATAATATGTTCCGTCTTGAACCACCAGCTAATGAGGGCTTTGCTTGTTTCAGTCGCCCCTTCATAACCGGAATCACGCCATTGTTTAACATCCCTCCGTATTTTATTGACCAGCGGGGGCAGGAGTTTGCCGTAACTTGATTCCCTCAGAGCCTCATCAGCCGGAAACCAGCGTATATCAGGATGCAGGATTTCATAGGGCGAATTTGGGAATGAAGGATGGATCGCCATTTCGTTAAATCCTCGACAGTGCTATTTCAGGACAGGCACTCATAAGCGGTGCTTGTTCTATCGGACAAAACAGCACCCCATATAAGACACTTGCTAAATTTGTCCAATAGATTGTCCTCATAAATTCAATTGGTTACGAAAAAATATAATCATAATACTATACCATCATGCTATTATTCTTCTCTCTGTCCTTTAGCAGGTATTAATACCATTCGATAGCGGCGCCACCTACGTACACCGGAAAACTCAACCCGGCCCTCATCAACCAGACCATCCAAAGCTCGTTTTACAGTTCTTGCGCTAATCTCAATTCCAATGCGACGATTAATATCACCGCTGGAAGAATCAGGATATCGAGTAAGGTCTTCAAGGATCAAAGCTCGAAGACGATGAGGCGGTATTCGACTGAGAGTAGTTTTATGATCAAGCCGGACGCCCCGCAGCCACTCCGGCGACACAAAATAACGCAGCCCTTTGGTTCTGCCACTTGTGTTAACAAGTCCAAGATTCAGCAATCGGCCAAGCCAGGGATTCAAGGCATCCTGCCCGGCAACTTCCAGGGCAGATGCAAGCATCCGTGCAGTCATGCCCTCCCCCTGTGCGAGCACACCTAATGTAATGCGCTCACGCTGAGATAACTGATACTTCTTGTCTGCATCGTCAATTAATCTTATAAGTTGCGGTTTCACAATTCGGCGCTGAATAGTAACAGCAACCCAATCAGGACCTTCAGCCGGAACAGGAACAGGGCGGCCTGATGACAACATACGGTCATACATAAGATCAAAACCGCTGCCCTCCTTTTCCATAAGTTTCAAATCATGGAATACGCGTGCCAGTCCTTCATTACGCCGCCGACTGGCATGAAGAATATTCTGTGGCGTGACTCCCAAGGGCAGGCGTCCGGGGTTCACTACTGTCAGGCGGTCTGGATACAGGTTAAGAAAAATATCACCGCGCTGAGTATAAGGCCGGTGCACTAAGGCATTCACGAGCAGTTCTCGAATAACTTTTTCATCGAAAGCCGGCATGCTATGACGAAACATTCCCTCTGCGACTTCATAGCTCTCCCGGAAATCAGGTACAGCACGCCAAACCGCATCTAATAATTCAATCGGTGACAAACTATAATCGTCCCATAGCAGTTTATTTACCTTCAATCCCTGTTCGTCATATTTTATGCATTGAACAACGGGAGCTGTACCCAGCCGGGACCGATCAAACGCTGTGCCAAGCAATAAAATGCCAAGATGAGTCAGAAGGTCGCCTGCTGCCAATCCATAATGCGTCAATAGTTCATCCGGACTTTTGTCCTTTACCGATGATTTGACTCTGTCGGATGCATGGACACTTTCAATGAAAACCTTTAGCTTCTCTGAATCCGCAGCCGGGCGCGGGACGCCAAGTGCAGTCATTGTTTCCCATACCAAACCTGGGCGTTCGTCGGCAAGACGCAATATATCGTCACCAATTACCGGCTGACAAGTTTTCCCTATGCGAACAAAATAACGGCCGTCACATGTCGATGTCACACTTGCAGAGCGAGGAATAAGCACCTCGATAAACTGAGCTCCGTTTCCAGATGTCTCAATTCGGGGAAGCGCCTGCACATTGACTGTCAATTCATTGATGCGTTTGCGCAGCCGGTCAAGCAGTTCTTGTGCAATGACCTGTCCAGCAGGCGGCACATTCTCGTCATCCTCTATTCCAATAAGCAGACTGCCTCCCTGCCCATTGGCAAAACATACACAATCTTTGGCCAACTCATTCCAGGCGGCTGTCTTTCCGATAATGATTTTTAAAGACTTTTTATCAGTATTATGATTTTCCATGATTATTCAAAAGCAGTCTCTCGTATTATTTATCCCCAACCCCCACCTCCACAATCTTCATCGTATCATTACCGAATATATCCACAACCTTTACGGCGATCTTATAGCGTCCTTTCTGGCATTCATGAAACGGGGTTTTCAGTTCGAGCGTCCGGTCTTTCTTTGTGCGGAAGCTCTGCCACTCGTTTTCAAATACAAAGTCGCCGGTCCAGACTTCTTCAATTTCGTTGGTTTCATCTTTCTTTACCCTGACGATCTCGCGCTTGCTTTCAAAATTAAAATCCACGCTCCAGTAATCTATCCAGTCAGTCCAGTTTTTGGTGAGGACTTCTTTGGTGACTATGCCGTCTTTGTCCTTCATGACCTTTACGATCTTGCCTTGCTCAACGACAATTCTATTCGCGCCGTTTTTCAGGCTTGCCGCTGCATTGTCTATGCTGTCCTGTGAGTAGTAGACGGAGAAGTCGGTAAGCTCTACGGCAACTGCACCTTTCTTCACATGCGGCTTTACCTCAATGAAAGACACATCGTGAAAGACAACCTGGTTCTTCTCCACCGCCCGTTTGTCAAAGACCTCACGGGGAATGTATTTCATGGCAAGGTCTATGCCTTTTGACTTTGCCTCTTCCTGAATATTCGGGAAGAGCCCCATCTCAAACTCAAAGGCGAGGATGTCAACGCGGGAGATGCGCTTTGAGCGGCACTCAAGTATGACCTCTTCTACAAAGAGTCTCGTTACAGGCAGATTGACAGGCCCCACGGCAACCATGCGGCCTGCCTTCTTGCCGTGGAAACACCTGAAACCATCTATCGTCTCCGCGCGATAGGCATGGAGGATGAGGTTGATAAAGTCCTTTTCCTTCTGCTCAAGCTGTTTCTGCTTCTCTTCTTCCCGGAGGTTTAGATTCACGCCGATGTAGTGCGCCCGCTCGTATTTGCCGAGGTTGAGGATTTCAAAAGCGCGGAAGTCCTTGCCCTCTTCTTTAAGTTGCCGCTGAACACCAATCATGCGCTTGCGTGTTGTGTGAATGGCGAACTTGCCGAGGTCAGAGCCGATCCACTTGCGTCCAAGCTTTTCAGCAACGGCAAGCGTAGTGCCGGAGCCGCAGAAGAAGTCAGCAACGATGTCGTTTTCGTTGGAAGAGGCTTTGATGATGCGATCGAGAAGGGCTTCGGGTTTTTGGGTTGGGTAGCCAATATTTTCCGGATTTGCGCCTAAAACGTGATGCACTTCCCAGACGTCCCGCATGGGTGCCCCAGCCGATTCCTCTTCCAAAACCTCTTTTGTTGTCTCTCCTCGAACCTTCTTGCCACCAAAGCGTTTCAGTGTAGCTTCTGACAATTCCTGAAATTGTTGGTTCCAGATAGTTTTCTCATTTTTACCAAACCAATATATTGAGTCATGACTCCGCTGAAACATTGGTGATTTAGCAGGCCACCGACGGTAATGCCAAATAAGCTCATTCTTAAAAGTATTCCTTCCAAAAACCTCATCCATGACAAGTCGAATAAACCCATTCACCCGCCAATCACAATGCACATAAATACTCCCATCATCTGCAAGCAAATCCCGCATGAGGGAAAGCCGTTCATAGATCATGGCGATAAAGCTGTCCGCGCCTTTGCCCCAGGTATCTCGGTAGGCTAATTCTTCCAGCACATTGGGTTTCTTGGTAAAAGTCTCATCGCCAATCTCTATATCCATCGAAAAGTCCGCGCCAACGTCAAACGGCGGGTCTATGTAGATGAGCTTGATACCTCCCTGTTTTTCGACCTCATCACGGAGTGGGCCGTTCTTGAGAGAAGATAGAATGAGCTTATTGTCGCCCCAGATAAGCTTGTTCGTCCAGCCTGACTTCTGCCGTCCCCTCGTATCGAAAAGCCCGAACTGGGCATTGGAATCTTCCAGCCTCTCAGCGCGCGGCTCATCCACCTGCTCGATCACCTGAAAGGGCAGTACGATATTGCAGACCTCATTGGTCTTCCCGTTCCAGACCAGCTCCACCTCGCGCTTGTCATCAAAAAGCAGGAAGCGGTACTTCTCCGGCAGAGGCTTGCCCGCATCAATCAGCTTCAGTATCTCGCGCTTTTCGTTGTCAGTAAGTTTCATGGTTTATCGGGATGCTCAATTTTACCTGTAAGGCGACTGTTTGGGCAAGGAAAAAGGGGCATCACGATTATGAAATTTGAGGCCCAGGGTCGTTAATCAAATCCTGAATTTTCTCTCATATCCCCTCGGCGTGATCAGAAAATTTCCCCATGAGAAGGTATGCGAGTTGCCGATTATTACGGTTGTTTGCATATCGATATCATGTGCAGGCATGTCCTGAAGATTTGTGATGACGATATCCTCATTTTCCCTCATTGCGCCTTTTACTATCCCGACCGGGGTATTCGGGCTTCTGTATTTCAAAATTATCTCCTGTGCCCTGTTGATGTGTCCCTGCCTTCCCTTGCTTCTGGGATTATACAGCGCAATGACAAAGTCAGCCATTGCAGCGGCTTCCAGTCTTTTCTCTATGACCTCCCACGGGGTCAACCTGTCGGAAAGGCTTATCGAGGCAAAGTCATGCATCAGAGGTGCGCCGAGCCGCGCGGCACAGGCGTTCAGAGCAGAGATGCCGGGAATGACTTCAACAGACAGTGACGAGTGACAAGTGACAAGTGACAAGTCTTTTGAATTTTGAGTCTGGGCTCTGGGTTCTGTGCTCTGTGTTCTAAGCAGTTCAAACACCAGTCCGGCCATGGCATATATGCCGGGGTCTCCGCCGCTGATTATGGAAACCGTCTTGCCTTCCAATGCAAGTTCGACCGCCTTTTTGCATCTGTCCACTTCCTGGGTCATTCCGGTAGAAACCACTTCTTTATTTTTTATCAATTCTTCTATCAGATCCAGATACGTGCCGTATCCGACTATTACGTCAGATTCCTTAATCGCCTCTTGTGCGCGGGGAGTTATATATTCAATTCCGCCGGGACCGGTACCGACAATGTAGAGTCTGGAACTATGAGTTAAGAGTTTAGTGAGTGGGTTTGGACCTTGAATATTGAATTTTGAATCTTCTTTCTTCTTAACTCTTGACTCTTGACTCTCGACTCTTTCCGCAATCGCCACTGTCACATTCCCGATCTTCTGTTTTGGAACAAGCAGGTTATCATCTCCTGATGCAAGCAAGGCAGCAGGCTCCGCGACTGCATTTGCGCCGACTGCCCTGAACACGGTTTTTGATTTTATTACGCCTTTCACCCTGTTAAGTTCGTCAGGACTGAATGTCCTTACCTCAAAATTATATTTCCCGGCAAAGGCAATCAGCCCCGGCTCATTACCCTTTTTATCAATGGTTGTGAGGGAGTGAATGGAAAGGAAAGAAAGATCATTCGCTGCCAGGACCTTTCTGACGGCATTATCTATCTCCATTTTCGATGTCCCGCTGTTACAGCCGATGCCGATTACAAGATTTTTGGGGCGGAGATAGAGTTTAGGGCCCGGGGTCTGGAGTTTGGAGTTTGTTATCAGAACATCCGCATTATCCGGCGTATCAACTTGAATGAATTCTTCAGGAAGTTTTATGTCTGTGTTCTTTGCTCTTTGTTCTTTGTTCTGATCGATATATACTTTCAATGTACCTTTATTTATAAGTTTTGAGGCGACACGAGAAAGAGCTTTATCGTTCTCGATGACAAGGTTCTTCTCTCTTGCCCACAAATCTATTGACGGCAGATTATTCACATCCGATGCCGTAGTTATGACGGCCTCTCCTTTCAGGAAATCCGCAATCTCTTTTGCAACTTTGTTCGCACCGCCGAGATGACCGCTCAGGAGGCTTATGGCATATTTGCCTTTTTCATCAATCACGACAACGGCGGGGTCGGTTTTCTTGTCTTTAATCAGAGGGGCTATCGTCCTTACCACAATTCCCGATGCCATGATGAAGATAAGGTTTTTGGAGCCAGGCCAGTATCGTTGTAAGGGAGAACGGCTGTTCGCCCCAACGGGTTTAAACTTTAAAACCCGCGCGTCAGGATAAAGTGTCTTCAGCCCTTTGGCTACAGTCAATCCGTTATTTGTTATGTAGAAAATCAGGGTATTATTTTTCATTTGAAAATATTTCTGACCGGTTTTATCGTTTGCTGCAGGACTATTCTAACATACCGTTATTATGGAACCAACAAGGCTTTATTTTTTATGGCAGCCAATTTCATTGCATGCAAATTCGAGATCATTCCGGACGGCATCGGTATGTTATAATCCATGACGTTCTATGAGAATGTAGGGGCCGGTGATATAAAAATACAGGAGGAGTAATGATAAATCCTGCTATCTTCAGACAATATGACATCAGAGGAATATGGGAAAAAGATTTGACCCCGGAAGTTGTTGAACTTATAGGGAAGGGGTTTGCCTCGTATCTGCTTAAAGCTATTAAGCAGGGGAAGGCCAGGATAAGTGTGGGGAGGGATGCAAGATTACATTCCCCGGCGATCAGGGACAGCCTTGTGAAGGGCCTGACGGAGTCCGGTATTGACGTTATTGATCTCGGGGTATGCCCGACGCCGCTCCAGTATTATTCCATACACAAATTGTCTCTCGACGGCGGCGTGATGATAACCGGCAGCCACAATCCGCCTGAGTTTAACGGCTTTAAATTGAGTGTGGGCAAGACCACCATCTTTGGAGAGGCGGTCCAGGACATCAGGAAAATAATAGATGCGCATGATTTCAAAAACGGCAGTGGAACTGTTGGGAGCTATCCGGTAATCGAGGATTATATCGAGTTTCTGAAGGACAAGTTCCCCAGCCTCTCCGGTATAAGAGTTGTGGTAGACGCGGGCAACGGCACAGGCGGTCTTGTGGCCCCGGAGATCATGAGGGCGTTAGGCGCGGAAGTGATAGAGCTTTATTGCCGGCCGGATGGAAGGTTCCCCAACCATCATCCTGATCCGACGGTTGAGGAGTACCTCACCGACCTTATCGCAAAGGTGAAAGAGGTCCAGGCCCATGTGGGGATAGGATACGACGGGGACGCAGACAGGATCGGCGCCATCGATGAGGATGGGAACATCATCTGGGGCGACAAACTGATGATAATTTTTTCGAGAGATATTCTGAAGGACAACCCGGGGGCGAAGATAATCGGCGAGGTAAAATGCTCCCAGACCCTTTATGACGACATCGCCGCCCACGGCGGCGTCCCCATCATGTGGAAGACGGGGCATTCACTGATCAAGGAAAAACTCAAAAAAGAATGCGCGCTGCTTGCGGGCGAGATGAGCGGCCATCTGTTTTTCGCCCACAGGTATTTCGGTTATGATGATGCGATTTATGCGAGCCTGAGACTTCTTCAGATCATCAAGGAAGCAGGGGCGCCTTACAGCACCGCGAAATTACTGAGGGATGTGCCTTATACGGTCGCTACCCCCGAGATACGATTTGACTGCCCGGATGATATCAAATTTGCAATTGTTGAAAAGGCCCGGCAGGCATTCAACGAATATGAGTCGATTACGATCGACGGAATAAGGATAAAATTCGACGACGGGTGGGCGCTTGTCCGCGCGTCAAATACCCAGCCTGTTCTGGTCCTGCGCTTCGAGGCAAAAACCGAATCCCGCCTTAAAGAAATAAGAGGCATTGTTGAAGAGAGGCTGAACAGGATAATGGAGGGGGTCTAATTTATCTTTTAAACTTCCGCCTCAGCCACAACACTGCCGCGCCGACGCCGAAAAGTACATAACTTACAGGCTCGGGAGCTACCGGGACGTTCACCGGATGGTTCGGTGGAAGAGCCGCACCAGCGGAGACAGCAAAACAGTAAGATGCCGATATCAGCAAACCGATAACCTTCAATTTATTCTTTGCCATTCCTTCACCCCCTTGCTTTATGTTCTGGAAACTGAATACCGGTGTATAAGCAAGTAGCTTGCCCAGTGTAAAAATATCAGACAGGATTGTTGGGCAATATCCTTACATGTCGATTTAACTCAATGAAAAATAATGATTTCATGAAAACAAGTTCAACGTTTAATTAAAACAGGTCACAATGATATTTTGTCTGGGAATTGCCTTTAAAGGTGTGACATTTTATAAGCGTCACAGTGACAGGTGTGCGGCGTCTCATGGGGAACGACATTAGTATTGAGTCGTATTGAGATTCCCTGCGGCAGAACCACAGGGAATACGCTCACTATCCATTCAAGTCGAGAGAGGATGAAACAGCGTCGATAATTTCTTTGCCTACAGGATTTGCCCTGAGGAGGAAACCTTCAAAAATGGCATTGTCGCAAACCGTGTTGATTAACCTCGGAACGCCTTTTGTGTAATGATGGACTGCGGTGACCGCCTCCGGTGTGAAGATATCTTCATCGCACCCGGCGACTTTAAGCCTGTGCCTGATATACTCGCGGGTTATATTTTCATCAAGTCCGGTCAATTTATATTTTACGGCCACTCTCTGTTTAAGAGGCTCATCCAGCGCGAGGACGTCTTCGAGTTCGGGAAGCCCGAAGAGAACGAGCGTAATGAGCTTTCCGTCAGGGCTTTCCATGTTCAGGAGCCCCCGGAACTCTTCCATTATCTCCCGTGACTGAAGCATCTGGACTTCGTCCATCAGGATGACCGTCTTGCGCCCGGCCGCATGTATCTCGACAAATCTTTTATATATCTGTCCGAGGATATCCAGTTTGGTCTCTCCGACATTTTCGATTCCGATCTGAAAGGCGATTTTTTTCATCAGCCAGTCCGTTGTAACGGACGTATGGATCACCACGAGGAGGGCGGCCTCGTATTTGTCTTCTTCCAGTTCATTAAGCATCCTCCTTGCGAGAGTGGTCTTGCCCGTGCCTACCCCGCCGACTACAACCGCAAGCCCCTTCATGGCGTCGACCGCGTATTTAAGCCTTATAAGGGCCTGGGCATGCTGGGCGTTGTTGTAGAAATACCTGTTGTCTACCGTGTTTGAAAATGGATGCTCCTTTAATTTGTAAAATTCCAGATGTTCCATAGTAAAAATGTAATGAGTAAGATTATGAGCGACCCGGAGCCGGGCGGCATTTTATATCTCCAGGTATGGACGTTACATTCCGGAGAGTCAAATATACGATACCCGGTCTCTCTTCTGTTTTTCTTTCTCCCCGGCCTTTTGCTGCGTCTGCTCCTTCAGCATGGCTATTTTGTCCCGGATGTCTTTAAAGTCCGGGTCCCTGGCCTGTATCTCGGAGTAAAGCTCGAAAGCAGTGTTATTATCATTGTTATTCATATATGCGCCGGCCAGCTCATATTTTATATCCAGATGCCTCTCGTCATCACGGGAGACCTTTTCGAGAATCTTATGAAATTCTGCTATTGCCAGGGAGTAAGCGCCTTTCTCCATGTAACAGGACGCGATCATCCGCAGGCTCAGCAGAGCCTTTTCCGGGTCTCCTGAAGCCAGCCGGAATTCCCTGACGGCCTCATCCTGAAGACCTCTTTTTTTATAATCAACCCCGGAGATGTAATGTGATTCATAATCTTCCCCGCCGGCAAGCCGCATATCCGCCTTTTCATCCGGTAATTTTTCAACGATTATTTCTTCCTTGTTATGCGGCGTCCTCAGGCCGAGGGCCTTTTCGAGATCTTCGACCTTATATCTTATTGAGGAATTGTCACGGTCCGAGACCAGGACTTCTTTGTAAGCATGGAGCGCATCTTTATACGCGCCCTCTTTTTCGTACAGCGCGGCGAGGGACTTTAACTCTCGCGTTATGGCCTCGCAGTCGCCTTTGGTCCTGTAAATATTGACTATGCGCTCTCTCACCGGAAGAGGATGCAACTCTTTAAAATTATGCAGCATCTTGAGTGCCTCATCAAGCTCCTGGGCGAGTACGGCCTCCTCTATGGCGGGAAGCAATTCCCTCCAGGCCTTATCCGGACGGCCTTCACTCAGATAGATGTCGCCGAGGAGTTTCCTGGCCCCGGTATCGGAAGGTTTTTTTTCAATTATCGCCAGAAGTAGTTTTTTTGCATCTTCGGTCTTGCGGGCCCGAACGGCCAAATTTGCATAGGCCTGCAGGAGACCATTATCGTCAGGGGCGAAAGATACGGCCTGTGCCAGAAATTTCAGGGCCTTATCCATCTGATTTGATTTTTCCGCCAATATGCCGGAGCCGGTCAGTGAGGATATGTTTTTTGAATCTATACTTAGCGCCTTTGCGTAAAACTCATGCGCCCTGTCCGGTTCGTCTTTTGAGAGGTAATCCGAGGCAATTGAAGCGTATCCGTTTGCGGCCCTCTCTTTAAAACCCGCCTTGAGGTAAAGCTCGGACATCTTTGTCCTGATATTCACATCCGAAGGCGAAAGCTGAAGCGCACTCTCGCAGAGTCCAAGGGCCTTTTCCTGGGCGCCGTTCCGGTCGTATATCTCAGCAGCCCTCATCAGATTTTCAACGGCGTCAACGGTCACGCCTTTTTCCGCATAAAGCGCGGCCAGCGCGGCCAGGGTTTCGGCGTCAGAGGGCATAAGGTTCAGGATTTTTTTATAAAGCGCTATGGCCTTGGGGGCAAAACCGTCCTCCCTGTAAATCTGTGCGGCCTTTGTGAAATAATCTGCGGCCTCTTTTGGCGCCCCCTTTTTTAAATAAAGGTCACCGATGGTATTGCAGATATTTCCGTCTTTATTGTCTGTTATAAGTCTTTCCAGTTCGGCAATGGCCTTGTCAATCTGGCCCTTTGCGGCAAATTTCCGAGCAGCTTCTATTATTGCGGCCTTGTCTTTCATTTCCTGGATAAAACTATAAATTATCTTAAAAGCTTGCCTGTACAAAGTCAATGATTTGAAAACCGCCCCCTTTTCAGTCCCGAAATGCGCAGCCTGCCATTTCTGCTGCGAAAATGTTATAATTTCCCACTTGTTTCGAACATTTCTTTTCTGTTGCAAAAGCATAATTTAAAATTGCGCAAAGTCTTTTTGTCTAAGGAGTTACGATGACGCGGCATATGATAAACATTGAAGAAGAGATGAAGACTTCCTATCTCGATTACGCGATGAGCGTAATTGTGGGAAGGGCGCTTCCTGACGTCAGGGACGGGCTGAAGCCGGTCCAGCGCAGGATTCTTTACGCAATGCTGAGAGAAGGTCTGCTCCCGGGGAAAAAATATTCCAAGTGCGCCGGCGTGGTCGGAGAGGTGCTGAAGAAGTACCATCCGCATGGAGATTCGGCGGTATATGAGGCGCTTGTGCGGCTGGCGCAGGATTTCAACATGAGATATCCCCTCGTGGATGGTCAGGGCAATTTCGGCTCTATTGACGGTGACCCTGCAGCGGCATATCGTTATACCGAATCGCGTCTTACAAGGCTCGCCGAGGAGATGTTGGCCGACATTGACAAAGAGACTGTTGATTTCATCCCAAACTTTGATGAAACCACGGAAGAGCCCGTGGTCCTCCCTTCAAGGGTCCCCAACCTGATCATAAACGGCTCAGCGGGCATTGCGGTCGGCATGGCTACAAATATCCCCCCGCATAATCTTGGAGAGATAATCGATGGGCTTCTCATGATGATCGAGGACTCCGATGTCACCATCAAGGAGCTGATGAAAAAAATCAAAGGCCCCGACTTTCCTACCGGCGGTTTCATTCACGGCAAACAGGGCATAACCGACGCCTACAATACCGGCAGGGGTCTGATAAAGGTCAGGGCCAAGACGGAAATTGAAGAGCTTAAAGGAGAAAGGGAAAGTATCATTATCACTGAATTGCCCTATCAGGTAAATAAGGCAAGGCTTATCGAAAAGATTGCCGAGCTTGTGCGGGAAAAGAAGATTGAAGGCATATCCGACCTCCGGGACGAATCCGACAGGGAGGGCATAAGGGTAGTCATTGAGGTGAAACGCGGCGAGATATCGCAGGTAATACTCAACCAGCTTTACAAACACACTCCCATGGAATCCACCTTCGGCGTCATCATGCTCGCAATAGTCAACGGCCAGCCAAAAGTCCTGAACATCGCAAGGATCCTCTCGCTGTTCCTGCAACACAGACGTGACGTTGTGGTGAGAAAGACCAGGTTCGAGCTCAGAAAGGCCGAGGAAAAGGCGCATATACTTGAAGGCCTCAAGATCGCTCTCGATAATCTCGATGCCATTATCTCTCTGATACGGAAGTCCAAAACACCCGACGAGGCGCTTGAGGGACTGATGGTAAAATTCCCTCTGTCAAAGATCCAGGCCCAGGCGATACTCGATATGAGACTCCAGAGACTGACCGGACTGGAAAGGGACAAGATCATTCAGGATTACACGGACACGCTGAAAGAGATCGAGCGGCTGAAGTCAATCCTTGCCAGCCCGGCGCTTGTCGACAATATCATAAAAGAGGAGCTCCTCGATATAAAGAAAAAATATGCGGACAATAGACGGACCGAGATAATGGCGGAGGCAAAGGAGCTGACTATCGAGGACCTGATATCCGAGGAAGAAATGGTGGTGACCATCTCTCACCAGGGATACATCAAGAGGAACCCGCTTACTCTGTACAGGAGCCAGAGGAGAGGCGGCAAAGGGCTGATGGGCATGGAGACGAGGGAGGAGGATTTCGTGGAGCGCCTTTTCTCGGCTTCAACTCATGACCATGTTCTCTTCTTCACAAACTTCGGACGGCTCTACTGGCTCAGGGTTTATCAGATCCCTGAGATGGGCAGGGCGGCCAAAGGCAAGGCCATTGTCAATCTCCTGCAATTGTCGCAATATGAGAAGATATCCGCCGTCTTTACGATAAAGGAATTTCTGGAAGGACTTTTTCTTTTCATGGCAACGAAAAAGGGCGTTGTCAAGAAGACATCACTCACAGCTTACAGCAATCCCAGGGCCAAGGGGATCACCGCCATCAAACTCGACGAAGCTGATGAGCTTATCGGCGTAAAACTTACAGACAGCAATAAGGACATGAACCTGAGCACTAAAAACGGCCTGTCGATCAGATTTAATGAAAAAGACGTCCGTGAGATGGGCAGGGTCGCGCACGGCGTCAGGGGAATCAGGCTCAAGCCTGATGATGAAGTCGTCTCAGTCGACGTCCTTGATGACGATACAACCCTCCTTACAGTCACTGAAAAGGGCTACGGCAAGCGGACCAAATCGGATGAATACAGGATCCAGAGTCGCGGAGGCAAAGGGATTTTCACTATAAAGGTAACTCCCAAAAACGGCAGGGTCGTTGGCGTCCTGCAGGTAAGCTCCGAGGACGAGATCATCCTCATCGCAAGCAGCGGGAAACTGATACGCATAAAGGCGTCGAACATAAGCCTTATCGGCAGAAGCACGCAGGGGGTGAGGCTTATAGACCTTGCGGAAGACGACAAGGTCGTGGGCATAGCGCGCGTGGCCGAAACAGAAGAGGAAGACGCGGGCAGTGGGGAGACGTTGTTTAAGGAATAAGAAGCAGCAATCATGGTCTGACAAATTGATACCCTTGTCTACCTCGACCATAATTTTGTCCAGGCCAAACTCAGGGCGCCAAAGAGGATGTAAGGGAAATTTATCCGGCCTCCGGTTTTTTTCACTTCTTCAGGTTTATGGAATTTACGAGCAAAACACAAAAGAAAAAAGAAGCCACGGCTTTGCAGAAGCTTGGGGAGAGGCTTGTTGAATTGCCTCCCGAACAGGTCAGAAATATTGATTTACCGGCAGAAATTTATGAAGCCGTCACATTAGCAAGAACACTGAAACGCGGGGGACTGCGCAGGCAAATGCAGTATATCGGCACGTTAATGCGCCAATATGATCCCGGACCGATTAAAGAGGCCCTCCATAATATAGAGACTGGAGACTCCAATGCCCGGCGGGCTTTCAGGGAGATAGAAAAATGGCGGGACGAACTTGCAGCCGGGAACGAAGGCATTATGGAGGAGATATTAATAAGATTTCCGAATGCAGACCGGCGGCTATTATCTCAGCTTGTCCGTGCCGCCCGGGAGGAAACGGGGAACAGCAAACCTCCCAAAGCGTCCCGTGCATTATTCCGTTATCTGAAAAAACTTCAAACCCCGGCCGCGTCCGAACCGAAAAATTGAAGAACCATCCGGACTAAAAATAAAGATAAGCAGTAATTTCTCCGATTAGTAATAAGGCTGCTTGCTTTACTAAGGAGTTCATAAGTAAGCGACACAGATTGTCATTCCCGCAAGCCCCGAACAAGTCGGGACAGGCTCCGCGCGTCGGGAATCGACCCGAGTAAGATTCCCGACAAGTTCGGTACGAATCTCTGACCGGAATGACATGTTTAGTAATTGGTTTTGTATATGAAAACGGAAACATTATACGGAGGACATTCTAATGAGTGAAGTGGTGCTGGCCGAAGGTATTTACGTGAAACGGAGCAAAAGCCAATTTGGGGGAAGAGATACTTCAAGAGAATGCGTTCTGGAAACACTCTGGTTTCCCTACAGGACTGGTGACAACTGCGTGGAGCTTTTTCCGGTCATGGACGATCTTAAGCGCGTATTGAGGATAACGGAAAAGGTCCCCCTCGATCTTTTCAGGGAGGAGTATTCGCTGAAGGAAAACAGCAGGGAGATTTATCTTGAGTTAAAGAAAACGCTGCCGGGCTGATAACGGGGAAAGCCCGGACCACGCACGGCATCGCCTCTCGACAGAGCCTGTCCTGAGCTTGTCGAAGGACGACACCGAAAGTCGAAGGGCACAGTGTGATACCTTGCCCATTCCGGAAAGGACCTTATTTTTTAATGCCCGCCTGCTCCAGAATGACGGAATATTTATATCCGCTTCCGAAGTCTTTGTCCTTATATAAAACGCCTTCCGCGGTTACGGTGTCCCCTACCGAAGGAAGTTCCTGTGATGTAACCAGAATATCATTAGTGCCCTTTGCCGGCTCTCCGCTTCCGTCCTGAATGTGTATCCAGTTCTTGCCCATGATCTCAGGCGATACCTTGACGACCCGGCCCCTGACGACAACATCTTTCCTGTCAAGTTCGGTCCTTTTTTCATAAAGCTCGGCTATCGTGTATGCATTAAGGCTGGAAGCTTTATTAACTTTAATGGCCGTATTTGCAGGAACTTCCGCAGGCCCGCGTCCCCCGGATTTGTTAACGGACCCATCTCCATGCTGCCCGGTAGTCCCTTCTGAAAAGACTATGGCTTCAAAGGTCCGGTTAAGCTTTTTGCTCCTGAAATTGCTGATAGTCGATCCAGGCTGAAAAGAGATATTCTGCCCAACCGCCACCTTCGTTTCGGGAATTGCCACCCATGTCTTTTTACCGTCTTTCTCAATATTGACATACGTGTAACCACCGCCATTCATTGTTTCCACAACCTTGCCGGAAAGGGAAGAAGGCGGTTCGGCTGACTTTGACGTCTCTGCATATATGCCGTTTATGGAAACCATCAGCATTATAGTTAACATCAGGACAAACAACACCAAAAATCTTTTCATTTCTTATCTCCTCGTATTTTTATTTTTGTCGGAAAATTTATGTGCTTTGGGGACGTTCCGGTTTTATCCCCTTTAACTCTTAAACGTAAAATACACCGCCCCCAATATACAGAGGAAGGCGTAAAAGTAATCAGTCTTCCACGGCTGCCTCATATAAAACAGCGCAAAAGGGATGAATATGAGGATAGTGATTATCTCCTGCATGATTTTCAGTTGAGGCAGGTCCATGCTGGAGAACCCTATCCGGTTTGCCGGCACCTGCAGCAGATATTCGAACAATGCCACGAACCAGCTCAGTATCGCCGCTATATACCAGGGTTTGGCATTCAGGTGTTTCAGGTGGCCGTACCATGCAAAGGTCATGAAGATGTTCGAAAAAGACAGGAGAATGATTGTTAAAAAAGCCGGTTTCATAAAATGAGTTTAATCAAACGGCGGGGAGATTGTAAAGTTTGTCGCCAGGGGGAGATACAGGCGCGGGTTTCATCCCGCGCCTGTATAAATTTATAAGATCAAATCGTTTTCCGTTAGCTTAAATGTTTGCCGACCAGTTTGGTCATCTCGAACATTGAAACCTTGTCCTTCTTCAATACAGCCTTAAGAGCTGCATCGGCATTTATCATTCTCTTATTGACTGAATCCTGGAGCTTGTTCTTCTTGATATAGGCCCAAAGTTTCTTTGTGACCTCAGTCCTCGGGATCGGTTTGCTTCCGACTATTGCTGCGAGGGCATCGCTGATCTGCATGGGCTTCATGAATGCAGGATTCGGGGCCCTCTTTTTCTTGACGGTCTTCTTTGCGACTTTCTTTACGACCTTCTTGGCTGCAACTTTCTTAGCCGCCGGCTTTTTTGCCGCAGGCTTTTTCGCTGCGGGTTTCTTTGCCGCTGGCTTCTTTGCGACTTTCTTCGGCATATTCTCCTCCTCCCATATTAGGGTTAGTTTTTATTGCTACGTAATAATCTGCACTTTTTTGAAAAATTTTTCAATCATTTTTTTCATTGTTTCTTTCTATGGAAACTTTACCGGTTGTTCCAATTCGCGAAAGATGCTTTCGGGAAGAAAAGAATTGCGCCTGAAAAGGGGAAAAATATAAGACCGGGACCGCATTCAGTCCGGCAGCATATGCCGTATGATTTTACCTTCGACAAGGTAGACCATCATCTCCGCAATGTTTGTTGCGTGGTCCGCAATGCGTTCGAGATATTTTGACACATACGTTATCTTGACAGCGCGTGAGACTGTCCTGGGGTCCTGTATCATGAAAAACAGGAGCTCGTTGAACACCTGATAGTTCAACTGGTCGACCGTATCATCGCGCCTCAGCACGTCCCGCGCCAGGGCGGAATCTTTTTTGACAAAGGCGTCGAGCGCGTCCCTCACCATGCCCTGCGCTATCTCCGCCATCCTCGGTATGTCGATATACGGCTTGAGCTGCGGCTCCTCATTCAATTCAAGCGCCCTTTCGGAAATATCGACTGCAAGGTCTCCGATCCTTTCAAGGTCCGTGGTTATCTTCATTGTAGTGGTTATTAATCTCAGGTCCCCGGCACGGGGCTGCCGGAGCGCGATCAGCCTTATGCACTCTTCGTCTATCGCCACTTCAAGGGCGTTTATCACCGGGTCCCTGTCTATGGTCTCGGCGGCAAGCCGGGAGTTTCTTTCCGTCAGGGATTTAATGGAATCGCTGATTGCCTTTTCGACCAGCGCTCCGAGTCTCAGGACCTTTTCTTTCAGGTCCGCAAGTTCCTTTTCAAATACCGTGGACATTGTTGTCTCCTTTATCCAAATCTTCCCGTAATATATTCTTCCGTAAGTCTGCTGGACGGCGCAGTGAATATCTTATCGGTCTTATCGAATTCTATAATCTCTCCGAGATACATAAACGCCGTATAATCGGAGACCCTGGCCGCCTGCTGCATATTGTGGGTGACGATTATTATGGTCACTTCGTTCTTCAATTCTATAATAAGTTCTTCGATCTTTGAAGTCGCCGTAGGGTCAAGAGCGGAAGTCGGCTCATCGAAAAGGAGTATGCGCGGGTCCGTGGCCAGCGCCCTTGCTATGCAAAGCCTCTGCTGCTGTCCTCCCGAGAGGTCAACTGCAAGGCTGTTGAGCCTGTCCTTGACCTCCTCCCACAAGGCCGCGCCGCGCAATGATTTTTCCACAGCTTCATCGAGAATGCCCTTCTTGCTGATGCCCCGGACCCTGAGGCCGTATGCGACGTTTTCATATATCGATTTCGGGAAAGGGTTCGGCTTCTGAAAGACCATGCTTATCTGCATCCTCACTTCAATTGGGTCTATCTCCGGGGATATGATATTAATTTTATCGGGATAAAGGATTATCCTGCCTTCATATCTGTTATGAGGGTACAGGTCATGCATCCGGTTAAAGCATCTCAGAAACGTTGTCTTGCCGCAGCCGGAAGGCCCGATCAAAGCAGTGACCTTTCTCCGTTCAACGGAGAGGTTGATATTCTTAAGTGCCTGCACACTGCCGTAGTAGAAGTTGAGATTTTCAGCTTCAGCTTTTAACTCTGTTGTCAACATTGTCATAATTTTTCCTACTCCCTATCCCCTAAACCCTAATCTCTGTCTTCCTCACCATTTTATCCTTTTTCTGAACTTGTATCTTATATAGATCGCAGCGGCATTCATAAACAGTGTCATGCACAGCAATACTATCCCCGCAGCCGCCGCATTAATATGGAACCCCTGCTGGGGGCGCGACACCCAGTTGAATATCTGAATAGGCATTACGGTAAACGGATCAAAAAGCCATTTAAATGATATGAACGGGAATTCCGCCGATACGGGAGCAGCCGGAAGAAAGGCTATAAATGTCAATGCGCCCACGGTAATTATCGGCGCCGTCTCCCCGATGGCCCTTGAAAGGCCTATGATTATTCCCGTGAGTATCCCTCCTGTAGAATAGGGGATTATATGCCACCACACCGTCTGCCACTTTGTGGCCCCCAATGCGTATGAGGCCTCCCTGATTGAATTCGGAATAGCGCGTATTGCCTCTCTTGTTGCCATGATGACCATGGGCAAAATCAGCAGCGCAAGCGCGAGCCCGCCGGTGAGGACGCTTTCGCCGAATTTGAAAAAGTATACAAACATCCCCAGGGCAAGCAGCCCGTAAATAATTGACGGGACGCCCGCAAGGTTCGCGATATTGATCTCGATTATATCGGTCAGCCAGTTTTTCCCGGCATATTCTTCAAGATATATGCCCGCTGCAACGCCAAGCGGAATAGCTGCAAACGCGGTAACAAGCATCAGCAGGAAGGTCCCAACCCATGCCGAGAGGATCCCTGCTTCCTCCGGGAACCGCGAGGGGAAGGCCGTTAGAAATTTGTAACTCAACCGCTGGGAGCCGTCGATAAACAGATTTGTCATGAGTGCAAACAGAAGCACAAGTCCGGCAAGGGTGGAAACAAGTCCCGTTGCCAGAAAGATGTAGTCCCATAATTTATTGAGCGCTATGCGTTTCTTGATGTCTGTGCTCTGTGCTCTGTGTTCTATATTCTGCATTTGTTCCCTGTTCCCTGAATCCTGCGCCTTCTGTCTAATACGCTTCCCTTATCCTCTTTCTCAGCCAGAATCCTATTATGTTGAAAAACAGCGTCATCAGAAAAAGGACCATGCCGGCGGCGAATATCGTCTTGTATTCAATAGTCCCGTGAGGCACGTCGCCGAGACTGACCTGTACTATGTACGAAGTCAACGTCTGGACCGGCTCCATCGGGTTGATTGTGAAATTAGGCATCATGCCCGCTGCTATTGCAACAACCATTGTTTCTCCTATGGCCCTCGATATGCCCATGATGAAAGCCGCAGCGATGCCGGAGAATGCAGAGGGGATGACGACTTTGAATGCCGTCTGAAGCTTTGTCGCCCCCATTGCATATGAGCCTTCCCTGATATACATCGGGACCGCCTTCATGGCGTCTTCACTGACGGAGCTGACATATGGCACTATCATGACCCCCATGATTATTCCCGGGCTGATCGCGTTGAAACCTGAAAGGTCGGGCAGAATTTTCTGCAAAAGGGGGGTCAGGAAAAGCAGTGCAAAATAGCCGTAGACAACAGTCGGCACCGCCGCTAAAAGCTCGAGCACCGGCTTTATCGTTTCTCTTAATTTGTGCGGAGCGTATTCACTCAGATATATCGCACTGATCAGACCGACCGGCAACGCAACCATGAGCGAAATTGCCGTTATCAAAAGCGTCCCGGACACAAGGGGGAGGATGCCGAATTTCGGCTCTGCGAAAAGAGGCGTCCAGGTAGTGCCGGTGAAAAATTCCACTACGGAAACCTCCTTGAAAAACCCGTAAGATTCATACGTCAATATGACAACAATGCTCAGTGTGATGAATACGGAAGAGAGGGCGCAGAGGAATAACCCCGTTTCTATGATGCGCTCCTTTATTTTCCGCGAGACGGTCCTTTTCATGTGAGTTCTACTTCCCGCTTTCCATCTTCAGCAAATCCTCTATCTTCACTCCGGCCTTTGCCTCGCCGCTGAACATTGTTCCGGTTTTCACCTTTGCAAATCTCTCTTCCGCAAGCTTATAGGCAGTTGAAGGGAGCGGAATGTATTTGACCTGTTTTACGAGTGTTGGGGCCTGTTTTAAATAGAACTCCACAAACTCCTTCACTTCAGGGCTGGACATGGATTTTTTGCTCACATAAATAAATATGGGTCTTGAGAGCGGCTCGTATGTGCCGTCCATGACCGTCTTCTCGGAAGGAAGGACCGGACCCTTTCCCCCGTCGACCGGCACAAGTTTAAGCTTGTCTTTATTTTCTTCATAATATGCAAGCCCAAAGTACCCGAGGGCGTTTTTGTCGCCTGCTATTCCCTGCACGAGTATGTTGTCGTCCTCACTTGCGGTGAAATCACCCCTCGAGGCCTTTGATTTTCCGTTTACAGCCTCCGTGAAGTAATCAAACGTCCCTGAGTCGGCGCCCGGCCCGAAGAGCTTCAGCGGGGCATCGGGCCATTCGGAACGCACCTGGTTCCACTTTTTTATTACTCCCTGGGCCGCAGGCTCCCACATCTTTTTCAGGTCCGCAACAGTCAGTGAAGTCACCCATGTGTTTTTCCTGTTCACCATTACGGCGAGCCCGTCGTATGCAACCGGAAGCTCTATGTATTCAATTTTCTGCGCTGTGCAGGCGTCCATCTCTTTCTTTAAAATCGGCCTTGAGGCGTCGGATATGTCTGTCTCGCCCCTGCAGAATTTCTTGAATCCGCCGCCTGTCCCTGAAATCCCTACCGTTACTTTGATCCTGCCCCTTTTGGCCTTCTGGAACTCCTCAGCCACTGCTTCCGTAACAGGATAAACAGTGCTTGAACCGTCAATCTTTACTGTTTTGTCCTGCGCTGATACGGGTATCGATGCTGCTGCCGATAAAATCATGAGGGCCATTATGCCTATCAGAAATTTGTTCAGCATTTTCAAAACCTCCTTTAATTAGAAAGGTATCATAATACCGGGGCCATGAATAGCCCGGTTACCTCTGAATACGATACCAAAGTATTGTTACAGGAATATTAAGGAAGTGTTAAATTTGTGGGAAGGCCCGGGCTATGCCGGAATTATTATTTTCACTGCCGTCCCTTTGCCGGGCGTGCTTTCAATTTCCATCTCCCAGCCGTGCGCCTTTACGAGATGTTTGACTATCGCAAGACCGAGCCCTGTGCCGCCTAATTCGCGGGAACGTGAGCTGTCAACCCTGTAAAACCTTTCTCCGAGGCGGAAAAGATGCTTCAGGGGAATGCCGATGCCGGTGTCGGAGACGGTGATCTCGATGGGACCGGCATCAGGGGTCAGGGGTTGGGGGTTGGGGGCCCTTTGTGCGCTTATGCGCACATCCCCCCTTTCCGTGAATTTGACAGCGTTATCGACAAGGTTAAGAAGTATCTGCTCAAGCCTGTCTCTGTCGGCGCTGATGATTATTGCATCCGTTCCGACCGATTTTTTCACAAGAATATCTCTTGCAGCAGCCTGAACAACCACCGCCTCAATAACGCGATCAATTACGTCTGAGACGTCCACCTTTTTCTTGTTCATTTTTATAACGCCGAGCTCAACGCTTGAAAGGGTCAATAAGTCGTCAACCAGCCTGTTGATCCTTTCGCTCTGGTCTGTAATTGTCTGAAGGAATTTCACGGCGTGCTCTTTGTCGTAAAGCGCGCCGTCGAGAAGCGTTTCGGCAAAGCCCTTTATTGCCGTTATCGGGGTCTTTATTTCATGCGAGACGTTTGCCACAAAATCCTTTCTCATCTGTTCGAGTCTTTCCACCCGTGTCATGTCATGGAAAATGGCCGCCACTCCCGCTATTTCGCCGACAGTATAAGAAATGGGCGACACCATGACGGACAGGTGTCTTTGCTCCGGATAATCGATAACCAGGTCAGCGGAGCCTGTCGCGCGGCTGCTTCTGACCTGGTCCACGAGAGACAGGAATTCCTGGTTCCTCACAACTTCCATGAACTGCCGGCCTTCCAATTCGGAAAGACCAAAGAGCTCCCTCGCCGCATTATTTGAAAGCTCGATGACGCCGCGTGTATTGATAAGCAGGAGCGCGTCGGGTATGTTCTTTATAATTACATTCAGCCGGTTTGCCTTTTCGTCCCTTTGCGCGATGCTGAGCTCCATTTCCGATGCCATATCGTTCAGGTTGTGAGCAAGCCCGGTGAACTCTCCAGCCCCTTCAAGGCGCAGTCTCTTTTTTAAAAAACCGTGGGCCAATGCATCGGCATAATCGCTTATCCGGTTCACGAATCTCCTGATCCTTTCCATCTGCCAGGTGAGGACAAGCCCTGACAGCAGGATTATCAGGATGACCGAAATATTGATTTTCAGCCTTAAGGCATTGACGGAAGCAGCCACGTCCTTCAGCGGAACGGCAAGCCTGACAAACCCGTCCGTCCGTCCCTCATTTGTGATCTTTCTTGCCAGGTAAAGGAAGTCATGCTTCAGCGTATCGCTGTGCCTGACGGACCATCCGGTATCAGAAACAATTGCCTGCCGGATTTCCAGCCTGTCGGCATGGTTGTCCATTTTTAACGAATCATTGTCTGAATCACCTAACACCTTCCCGTTGATGTCAATAACTGTAACACGTGCGCCGGTCTTTTCCTTGATCCGCCTGCAAAATTCATCAAGAGCGGCTGCCTGGCTGAAAGGAATATTTTCCGATATAATGCCCGCCTGAATGGAGAGGCTGTCTTTCAGATTGCTGATATAGCCTGAACGCACGACATTAGTGACATAGAGTTCAATAAAGATTACGGAAAGCAGAAGGACCAAAAAATATATCAGGAATATTCTTCTGAAAAGATGCGCCTTCATAAATCTCCGTCCACATAATATCCGATACCCCTTCTCGTCTTGATATATGCAGGATTTGAGGGGTCATCCTCTATCTGTGCCCTGAGCCGTCTGATGTGCACGTCAACGGTACGCGGCTCTACAAATGCCTCATCCTTCCATACCGCGTTCAGAAGCATGTCCCTGTCAAACACCCTCCCTTTTTTCCGGACGAGATAGAGGAGGAGTTTAAATTCGGTCGCGCTGAGTTTTACGGGCCTGCCTTTTTTCAGCACCGTATAGGTCCCGGCATTAATTTCAAGGTCTCCGATTTTTAATACCGCGTCTGCAGGCGTCTCCTCACGGCCGCGTCTCAGGACGGCCTTGACGCGGGCAACCAGCTCACGGGGACTGAAAGGCTTGGTAATATAATCATCCGCTCCCATTTCAAGGCCGAGGACCCTGTCGATCTCTTCCCCTTTTGCGGTGAGCATGATGATGGGAAGCGAAGCGCTTTGAGGGTTGTTCCTTATGGCCCTGCAAAGCTCCATGCCGGACATGCCCGGAAGCATCAGGTCGAGGACAAGCAGACTGAGTTTCTCCTTCCGGATCAGTGTAAGGGCGCCCTCACCGTCGACAGAGGTGGACACATCAAAGCCTTCTTTTTTAAGGTTGTACGCCACAAGATCAGCGATGTCTTTTTCATCTTCAACGACCAGTATCTTTGTCTTCATGATTTTCTCGCGGGGCTGCGTACATTTTAACACAATCCGGCGCCTTCCCCTGCAAAGGGAGAGGGAAAAAAGGAAACCCGCAGTAGAGACTGCGGTGCATTGAAAATCTAACAGGCTGCTGAAAAAGTCGGTTTTCAGTGTCATTGCGAGGAACGTTAGTGACGAAGCAATCTCAACCATATTGATTAATATAGAAGCGGATTGCTTCACGGAGTTTACCCGGAACGTAAAGACGAGATTCTTCGCTTCGCTCAGAATGACCCGCGAAGGGTCCGCAATGACAGCCAAAATACTTTTTCGCCGGAACTATCCTACATGAAACGCCGATATCCGGGCCTGCAGTTTCCCTGCTACCTCCGTAAGCTCCGATACAAATCTGATTGTTTCTTCCGACGAATCATGTGTATTTTTTGCTATCTCCGAAACGTGCTGTATATTTGTGGCTATCTCATCAGACGCGGAAGACTGCTCCTCAACAGCCGTGGCAATCTGTGTTATCAGGTCGTTGACCTTGGTCACGTTTGACATAACTCCATCAAAAGATTGATTGACGTTACTCATCGAAACCACTGTCTGCTCCGAACTTCTTTGTATGTCCTCTATTATCGATTTTATCTCCGCACTTGCCTTTGTGGTCCTCTCGGCAAGCTTCCTTACCTCTTCCGCCACTACTGCAAAACCTTTCCCGTGCTCTCCTGCGTTGGCGGCCTCTATAGCTGCGTTTACTGCAAGCAGGTCCGTCTTGTTGGCTATATCGTTTATGAAGCTTATGACCTCTCCAATTTTCGCGCTCTTTTCGCTCTGCTCAAAAATAGCATTTGTTGTCTGGGTAATGATCCCCCTGCTTTCATTCACTATCGTGTTGGCCTCCCTTGAAAATGCGCTTGCGTTAGCTGCCGATCTCGCTATCTCGGATATGGTAGCGGTCATTTCTTCCGCAGCCGCAGCCACTGCCATGGCCTGTGATACCTGTTCCCCAACTTCTTTGCCGGTCTGTCCGCTTTTGGCGGAGAGCGATAATCCGATAGCGGAAAGTTCTGCTACTGCATTGGCCACTTGTTTAATTATATCCTTTACCCCCTGGCACGCCTTGCTTACTCCTGATGAGAGTGTCCCTATCTCGTCATTGCCGGTACAATCAATTTCCACTGTAAAGTCCCCTGTTGATATCTTTTCCATCTTCTCTGTCAGATGATAAATGGGTTTGAGTCTGTTATTTAAGATCAGAACTACAAGCCCCACCGCAATTAACATTCCCAAAATTCCAATTCCTGAATAGAGTCTTCCAGCAGCGCTGATTTTATTCAGGGACTCTGTTATCGGCACTTTTATGCTTATTGCGCCAAGGACAGTCCCTTCACTCACATTATGGCAGCCGAGACAGTTTTTACCCATATAATTCGACTTTGCCACATAAGGAAATATCCCGCGAATATATTCCCCTTCAACTACAATCTGCTCCCTGGCCTTCTCTATAGTCTCTCTTTCAGCAGCGTCTCTTGAATATTCTTCAGAAGCTCCCCTGCCGAAGTCTTTATCAAGGGCATTAGACCTTATGACCCTTACGTCCGCTATGTGGGACATCTGTTCAAGGAATGCCCCCTTGCTTGTCTTAAAGTCTCCGGAAACCATCATTGTTGTCAAGGCATTCAATACCGTGTCCCTATAGCCTTTGAATGTCGTACTTTTTACCTCGTCAATCACAATATTCTTTGTCTTGCCCGTTGTTATTATGACGGTAATTATGACGCCGATAAATACCGCGACAATCAAAGGGATTGCAACTTTCCACTTCAGGGACAGGTTATTCATATTCATTTAAAATACCTCCGTTAACATTTAACGTGCATTACCACACATTATTGAACTTGTTTCCGTTATCATTTCCTTTACATCTAATAAAAACGTAATCCTGCCATTAAATATGGCAGAGCCTGTTGTTCCTCGTAAGATATTCTCATCCCTGTTGATCAAAGCCTCTTCCATCCTGTTTATTCCAAGCAGGCGTCCGACGAGAAGTCCTGCCTCTCTGCCGTTATCAGTCAGTATCACCATATAATATTGCTCAAACTCATTTTGGGCAGGGATGCCTGTTATAGACGGGATGGTGATCAGGGGGGTTATCCTGCCCCTGTATTTCACCATCGGCCTTCCGCCGATCTCCTCAATATCCGTTTTCTGTATGATCTCAATCTCTTTAATCTTTCTTGCAGGAATGGCATATTGTTCATTGTCCAGATTGTCCACTAAAACGACGTTTATTGTGTTTGTCTCAACTTGTTTTGCTTCCTTCCGGCCTGCGCCTTCGGCATCCATCTGCCTCTCTGCCGCCTTTGACATCTTCATTAAAGCATCCACGTCAAGGATAAAGGTAATAGAGCCGTCTCCAAGGATGGTCGCGCCTGACAGGGCCTGCGGCTCGGCTATGCCCTCAAGACAGTTGAGCGGCTTGATAACCACCTCTTCCTGTCCCGATGTCCTGTCCACTACCAGACCCATCCTGAGCGTCCCGTGTTTTAAAACGACGATGGTGACCTCGGCATCATTGTCATATTTGTAAGAAAGGTCAAATAACTCGGACAATAAAACAAGCGGCATCAACTCGTCCCTCATCCTGAATATCCGGCTGCCCCTCAGCATTTCCATATCGCCGTATCTTATCCTGTGAGTTTCAAGGACATTCGACAGCGGCACAGTGTACCTTTGATCGGATATGCTCACTATAAGGGTATCGAGAATGGCCAGCGTCAGGGGGATCTTCATCTTTATTTCAGTGCCTGCGCCAAGCACTGAATCCATTACAATCTGGCCTCTTAATTTGTCGATATTGGTCTTAACAACGTCCATGCCGACTCCCCTGCCGGACGTCTCGGAAACCGTTTTTGCGGTTGAAAAACCGGGGGCGAAAATAAAATCGAATAACGCCTGTTTTGACAGTTTATTCGCCTCTGCTTCGGTGACCATCTTCTTTTCGACAGCCTTTCTCTTGACTGCTTCAATATCGATCCCCCGGCCGTCGTCTTTTATGCTGATAACGACATAGTTGCCCTCATAGTATGCCTTCAGGTCAATCCGCCCCATCCTTTGTTTGCCGATTTTTTCCCTTTCATCCGGAGGTTCAATCCCGTGGTCAGCCGAATTTCTGATTAGATGAGTGAGCGGATCTCCTATGCCTTCAACAATATTTTTATCAATCTCCGTATCGTCGCCGGCAACAAACAGCTCTATCTCTTTATTCATTTTTTTTGCGATGTCCCTGACGATCCGGCGGAATTTATTGAACACCGTCGAGACAGGCATCATCCGGGTCTTCATAACAGCCAATTGTATTTCCGTTGTCAGATGGTTAATGTAGCCGCCGGCCTCGGTCAAATCAAAATTTATTGTCTCATCGTCGGGATACTTTCTTGAAAGGATCCTGTGAAGCTGCAGGTTCCGGTTGCGCGAAAGGACAAGCTCTCCTACAAGGTTAAACAGGGCGTCCAATTTCTCCACGTTTATCCTTATCGACCGTATATCTTCCTTTTGGGGTTGTGTATCCGGGGCTGTTGTTTGAGATTTGGGCGCTGCCGGGAGGATGGCTGCCGGGGCATCGTTTTGCGGACAGACTTCCGCTGTTGCATTTTTAGCGGCTGCAGGCGCCTGTTTTTCTGTTCCCGGATCCACCTCTTTTGCCGCCGGTCCACTGTCTTCCCTGATCAGGTCTTCAAGCCTCGCAGTGATATCGTCCGTGTTTATGGTTGAGTCCGTTTTATTTTCTTCAATGTCCTTCAGAATCAGTTTGATTACATCGACGGCATTTAATAATGTGTCCATTATGCGGGAGGAAAGCGTCAACTCGAATTTTCTGAGTTTGTTAAGCACGTCCTCTGTCTTGTGTGAAGTGCGCTCCAGGTTCTTGAGCCCCATAAACGAGGAAGCGCCCTTCATGGAATGGAATACCCGGAAGATATTATTAAGCAGCTCGGTATTCCCGGGTTCTTTTTCAAGGGTTATAAAATCGAGTTCAAGGCGCTGGAGCCCCTCGTTTGCCTCGGCCAAAAATTCCTTCAGGATGTCGTCCATCATCATGTCGGCCGATAATTCGCCGACTGCAGCATTTTGTACTGTTTCTTCCGCCATCTATTTATCCCTTGATCAGATTAATTATCTTGCCCTCAATTACTTCCGGAGGCTCTTTAAACTTGACACATGCGTGGTTGCCCGACTTGTCCTGCCCGCTTATGGTGCAGACGACCATCCCTTCCAGATGTATATCGTCCTTGAGGACCTTGATCTCAGTCCCCATGTTTATGCGGTCTTCGACCTGCAGTTTGCATCCTCCGAGGGATATATCCAGTATCCTGCACGGCTTCCGGCCGGATTCCACACCATCGCTGAAAACTGAAAAAAGGGCCAGCATGTCCGCAGCCTTTCTTGTATGCTTTCTTTTTTCATGAAGCTGCCCGGATATTCCCTCGATATTTATCACGCCTTCAGGGTCTATGTGGACGAGGAGTCTGTTCTCAAGGCGTTTTACTCCAACTATATATTTTGCTTCTGTCTTGGATATGGTAGACGGGGGTTTTTCAAGCTCGTCATCGTTGATGTCCATGATCGTGCCTATGGAGTCGACGAGTATCCCCATTATGCGGTTTTTTATCGAAAGAATGATGACATTGTATCCCTGATCGGCCCTGTCCCTGATTTTGAAGGCAACAGCTAAATCTATTACAGGGACCAGGTTTCCCCTGAGATTTACAAGCCCCTTCAACCATGAAGGGGAATCAGGCACCCAGGTGTTCTTAAGCTCTGAAAAAGGTTTTATCTCCTTCAGGCAGCTAATGTTCATGCTGAAGTGTTCAGCGCCTATTCTGAATGTTAAGGCTTTCATCCGGCATCTCTCCTGAAAGACAATTCAATAGCGCCATTAATTCCCTGTCTTGCTAATCTCTTATCGGCAAGGGAAAAGGAAACTTAAGCGGGTATGACAGCATGGGACCATTGAATCTAAAAACGGCGTCCTGATAAAACTCTATTTCCTGTACCCTACCGCATTTACGAAATGGACCAGCTTAAAGTCGTTATCAAAACCAAATAGCGTCTCTGAATGTCCCAGAAACATATGACCGCCGGGTTTAAGGTTTTCATAACAAGTCTTTAATACCTTCTTTTTTGACTCAGCATCAAAATATATCAGTACATTGCGGATTAACAGAAGATCAAGTTTATTGAATTTTTTAGAGCCTTCAGTGTCCATAAGATTGCATTTCCCGGGGATTACCATTGCCTTAATATCGTCCCGTATTTCATACCTGTCACTGTCGAGCTGTCTGAAATATCTCTGCCTTATGTCAGGGGCCGCGTTCCTCATCGAATAACTGCTGTATATGCCTGTCCTGCATGCCTTGAGAACATCATCATTTATATCAGTAGCAAAAATCCTGACGGACCATTTGCTTAATTCTCCCTTAAGCTGTTCGGCAAGCATAATGGCAATGGTGTAAGCCTCTTCGCCTGAAGAAGCCGCGGCGCTCCATATCCGCACCTGTCCGAAACCAAGCGCCCTGTTGGTTTTTATTATTTCCGGGATGACGTTCTTTTCAATTGTTGCAATGAAGCTCCGGTCACGGAAGAAACTGGTCTCGTTGACGGTTATTGTGTTGAAGAGGGTATTTAATTCCACGCTGCCGGGACTGCCGAGATATTTTATATAGCAGGGAATATTGCCGCAGCCTGTCTTATCCAGTCGTTCCCTGATCTTCATTTCAAGCTGGAAACGGTTTCTCCCGGTGAAAAGTATGCCGCTTTTTTTATAAATATATTCTCTCAGGGAGTTGAATTCATCATCGGGAAGCTTATAACCGTCAGCCATTTATAATCTTCTCCAGCTCTGATATCTCACTGTCCGCCCTGTCGAGGTCCATTACAAACCCTGCCAGATCGATGTCTTTGACATGAGGATTTCCATCCCTGACAATAGCAAATGCTTCGGTCTCATTTATAATGGTCCCCCGCATATCCCCGCCGAAGCCGAAACCCCTGAGTCTTGCTATCTGGTCCGCCAGAGAAACAACCGCGACCAATTCTCTGTGCTCTTCTGATGCATCCCTTACGGAATGGTGATATGCGGCGGTTTCGATAAACATCCGGGGCAGTTTCCATTTTTCAAGAAGCCAACTGCCGATACTGCTATGTGACTCACCGATAATCTTATTCTCCGCTTCACCAATAGACACATTGTTATCATAGGTCAGCCTGACTACTTCGGAATATACATCGTGATCGGACCTGTCTATTATGATTTTGCCAATGTCATGAATCAGTCCGGCAAGATAAAGGTCCTCCCGGACTCCGATGCTGAATTCCCTGCAGAATATCTTTGCAATTATCCCCGTGGCGATTGAATGTCTCCAGAACATCTTCAGGTCTATTGTTTTCATTCCGGCTGGAGGTTTCAGGGCAGGGCCTATGCTGCAAAACATGCAGAGCGACGCCAGCTCTTTAAGACCGATAAGATTTACTGCCTGCTGAAGGGACGAGACCTTATATGGAAGTCCATAGAAAGCCGAATTGGCTATCCTCAGGATGTTTACGCTCAAAGAGGGGTCTTTTTCAATAAGATCGCTTATCTCCCGCACGTCGCAGTTCCCGGCGTTAAGTAATTTGATGAGGTCGTTCATTACGCCGGGGATAGGCGGCAGGTATTCGATAAGACTTTGTATTTTGTCTTTAAAATTTTCAAGCATTGGGTCTGTATTAATACAAACGCAGTTACTAACGTTACATCGTCATTGCGAGCGACCAACGGGAGCGTGGCAATCTCTCTTTTAAACTACAAGATTGCTTCGGCGCTTCGCTTCTCGCAATGACACTGAATTTAATGAGTTTGTATTTAAGAACGGCATTCCCGGAGGTTATCTTAAGACTATCCCTTTGCCTTCGGCCTCTTATTAGCATCGAGAATCCTTTTCCTGAGCCGTATTGACTGGGGCGTTACTTCAACAAGCTCATCTTCTTTGATGAATTCTATTGCCTGTTCAAGATTTAACAGCTTCGGCGGTATCAGCATCAGCGCTTCATCGGAGCCTGAGGCGCGCATGTTGGTCTGCTTCTTTTCTTTTATGACATTGACGTCCAGGTCGCTTTCCCTTGAATTTTCGCCGATGATCATCCCTTCATAAACTTGCGTATTTTCTCTTATTAATAATGTCCCTCTCGGCTGCAGGTGAAAGAGCGCATAGGTGGTTGATTTGCCGGGCCTGTCGGCAACAAGCACGCCGGTCTGACGCTTTGAAAGATGACCGTGCCACGGCTCATACCCGTCGAACAAATGATTGAGAAGTCCCGTGCCTCTTGTGTCGGTAAGGAACTGGGACCTGAAACCGATCAACCCCCTTGAAGGTATCCTGAATTCAAGCCTCACCCTGCCGTTACCGTTGTTCTGCATCTTCTGCATCCGGCCCTTTCTCATTCCGACCTGCTGTGTCACCACACCGACAAAATCCTCGGGCACGTCAATGACGAGCAATTCCATCGGCTCATTGACAACGCCGTTTATCTCTTTTGTTATCGTCTCGGGCATTGAAACGGAAAGCTCGTATCCCTCGCGCCTCATCATTTCAATGAGGATGGCAAGCTGCAATTCCCCGCGCCCCATTACATTAAACGAATCCGATGCGCCCTCAAAATCTACCCTGATTGAGACGTTGTAGAGGAGCTCCTTTTCAAGTCTCTCTCTCAGGTTCCTTGAGGTCACGTACTTGCCTTCCTTGCCTGCAAAAGGCGAGTTGTTAATGGAAAACACTATTGAAATAGTCGGCTCATCGACCTTTATCCTCGGCAGGGGTTTCGGGTTCTCCACGTCGGTAATCGTATCGCCGATGTTTATACCTTCAATGCCTGCAAGCGCCACAATATCACCGGCAGACACTTCCCTTACATCGATACGCTCGAGTCCCTGGAATGTAAATATGGTTGTGATCTTTCGCTTTAACGCCTCCCCGCTGCTGTTTATCATGGCCACGGTATCGCCTATTTTTACTGTGCCCGAAAAGATCCTGCCGATAGCGAGGCGGCCCACATAATCGTTGTAATCAATGTTTGTGACAAGGTATTGAAGAACTCCATTGCCGTCGCCGTCCGGCGCAGGGACTGTTTTCAAAATAACGTCAAACAAAGGCACCAGGTCTTCGGAGCCGTCATTCATGTCGAGTTTGGCAATTCCCACTTTTGCATTTGTAAAGACAATGGGGAATTCGAGCTGCTCTTCAGTTGCGTCAAGGTCAATGAACAGGTCGTACACTTCATTCAGCACTTCCTGGATCCTTGCGTCAGGCCTGTCGATCTTGTTTATCACGAGGATCGGAGGCAGGTTGAGCTCAAGGGCCTTTCTCAGAACAAACCTTGTCTGGGGCAGCGGACCTTCCGAAGAATCGACAAGCAGCAGCACCCCGTCCACCATCTTCATTATCCTCTCGACTTCGCCGCCGAAATCCGCATGGCCGGGCGTATCTAAAATATTTATCTTTACCCCGTTGTATTCAACGGCGGTATTTTTTGCCATGATGGTGATCCCTTTTTCCCTCTCGAGATCGTTACTGTCCATGACCCTTTCCTGCACTTTTTCATTGGCGCGGTAGATGCCGGCCTGCTTCAGCATGCAGTCCACAAGGGTTGTCTTGCCGTGGTCAACATGGGCAATGATAGCGATGTTCCTTATATCTTCACGTTTCATAAGACCTCTTTTTTTAACCACAGAGAGCACAGAGGAAAGGAAAGATTCCGGACAAGTTCGCTACGAATCTCTGACCGAAGTGCCTGCACTTTGTGTCATTCCCGCTTGTCGGGAATCCTTCTTTTTTCAAGAACAGAAACTCCATATAAACCTTAGTGTCCTCTGTGGTTAATTTCAAATGTATTCCGCCGTCAGACAATCCTCTCCTGCCTTGTTAATTATCAGGGAAACTGCAACAGGAAGTTTCACAGCTAAAGGCGGTGATCTGATTATAAACTATTCACACTCTTTAATACCAGAGCTGTGGTCCACAGGCACAGTCAAGATTTATTTCTGAAGCAGGCGTCCGATCTTCTCCCGCCATGTGTTAATATTTGCCGGCAGGGCATCTTTCCAAATTTCGATAAATCTTTTCTGCGCCCCATCGCGTATGGCATCGTCTCTTTTTAGCTGATTTCTTGTTGTGCCGCATGTGTGTTCAAAGGGGACATTCAGGACATAATTACTGAAGCCGTTGCCGGCTGCTCTCATGGAAATGTCTTTGTCGTAATAATGCACGCCGAACTCTTCACGAAAACCGCCGATCTTTTCAAGCACCGGCCTTTTCATGGCCATGAGCAAACCGTCGACGACCGCCACTTTTTCAAAAGGCCTGTTTATGGAAGGGCCTTCCTTTTTCGCATGGACTATTGTCCTGCCCCTGAAGCTGCCGTCCCTGCGTAAAGTCTTTGCTCCGTAAAGTCCGGCAATTCCAACGTTCGGTGTTTTGACAATGAAGTCGCCAATTTTTACAGACCAATTTTTTTCATGGACAAATACGTCGTTATGCATGAAGCAGAGGACGTCGTATTTGGCCGCCCTTGCTCCGATGTTCAACGCCTTTGCCACGCCGAAGTTTTCGTCATTCCGGATGCAGGTGATTTTCGACTTTTTGTCATTGCGAGCCGAAGGCGAAGCAATCTCATCCACTAAGATTGCGGAGCCTGTTCCGAGCATGTCTTGAGATTGCTTCGGCTCTCCTTGAGAGCCTCGCAATGACAGGCGAGGAATCTCGCCCCTCGCAATGACATTTGACGTCCCATCCGTTGACCCGTTGTCAACAATAATGATCTCGTATGCGGCAGCTCTATTGAATTCACGGATATGTTCAATGCATCTCCGGGTTGTTTCAAATTTATTGAAAACCGGAATGATTATGCTTATGCCTTCCATCTGAAAATCCCCCTTAGTCCCCCTTTTACAAAGTGGGAATGTATTCCCCTCCTGGCATCCTCACTTCCATCGCCGCTCCGTGTAGTGTTTTATGAGCTGTATAAATTTCTTTTTGACCCCTCTGAGTCTCCGTGGCGTCTTTTTGGAAATTTCCACGGCATCAAGGTAGTGGTCCAGGAGAGACATCTTTTCATCTTTTGTCAGCGGCAATTCCGGATGGTTCAGCCCGGCAATGTCCTTCGCAAGGTTCTTCAGCATAAACGGCCTGTTCTTTCTGATGCCGTCTATGTCTATCAATCCCGATACCTCCGTCCCTTTTATGAAGATGTGCGACAAATGCGCATCACCCAGCCAATAACCGAGGCCGTGAATCCTGGCCACTTCACTTATGGCATTTCGATATGTTTCCATACCGGGCGTTTTTCCGCCCCTGATCAGGATGTCATAAAGGGATTCCCCCGCTACTTTTTTTATTGCAAAGAAAGGCCTTCTTCCCTTTTTAATGAAACCGTATGCAGCTACCGGCTGGACTTTTGTCCCCTGCGATAACAAATGTTCGGAGATATTATAAATAGATCGGGCCCTGTCGGTTAAATAAAAGAGCACTCTGCTTTTTATGGTCATGGGATGAAGTATTTTCAGGAAACAGTCCGTCTCCGGGTCATAAACAAGAGTTGTCGCCTTCACCGTGGCATAAAGCCTGAAGCCTTCCTTTGAGAACTCTTCCTTTACCTCTTCGTTTATATTTCTGAAAGGTTCAAGACATAACGGGCAGCCTTTTAAGACGTCGCAAAATTTCGACATTGAAGGCATGAGTCCTTCAATGCAGTGGAAAGATGCTACGTTGTTTCCGATGTGCTTCAACTGAAGAATCTCCCCCTCACCCTATCCCTCTCCCGCGAGGGGATGAAGGGGAGGGTGCTTCTTTTTGATATAGGATTAATTCTTTCATCCCGTCCTTATCGCGAGATATAACCTGCTTAAAAGCCCCGACGAATAAACCGGCAGCTTTCGGGTGAGCCATTTGCCGTTTTTGCACTTCACCGGCAGCCTGTTTATCATGTGCAGGTTCTCCGGACCATTGGCCCCGCGCTCGGTAGTATAAAGCGCCTTATAACCGAGGCCGAGGGCCGTCTTTATTCCTTCGTCATCGAAATGCCCTCTGGGCCAGGCAAAGTGGACTATCCTCTTTGACAATTGCTTCTCCAATATCTCTTTGCCGCCTGAAAGGTCTTTTTTCAATAACTCATATTTCTTTTCCTTCATATAATCCGGGGTCCTGTGCGACATTCCGTGCGACTGGATATCGAATATGCCGCTTTTCTCCATTTCCTCAAGCTCCTTCCATGTGCATATGGCTTCAGAGCGTCTCTCCGTAGAAGCCAGTCGCCATGCATCATTATGAGAAAGCGGAACAAATGAATCTCTTTTTACATCTGCATCGTCAATAAAATCCGTTGCGATAAAGATCATCGCCTTCATCCCGTATTTCTTTAGAAGCGGAAACGCATACACATAGTTGTCTGCGAAGCCGTCGTCAAAGGTCAGCAGGACGCACTTCCGGGGCCGGTCCTTCGGGGTGTTCGTAAAGTACAGAAATTCTTCACCAGAGATCGTCTTCCAGCCCTTGCGCGACATCACGCTCAACTGGTCCTCAAAGACCTCGGGATAGACATTCAACTCCCTGTCCGTAGGCGCCACGTGGTGATGCATGAGAACGGGGATGGAATTATACAGCATTAAATACCTCCGTGTAACAAGCCTCTGTAAGGTCGAGCATCTTCCCGACAGTGAATTTTTCAAGCGCAGTCGCCCTTGCATTCCTGCCGAGTCCGTCTCTGAGTACCTTATTCTGCAATAATGCAATAACTTTTTCAGCTATGTCCTCAAAATCTTTTGCCTTGAAGTACACACCGTTTTCCCCCTCTTCGACGAAATCTCTGAATGTCGGGATATCGGACACCGTTACGGCCTTCTCCATCATCATTGCTTCAAGGAGGGCCGTGCCGAGTCCCTCTAAAAATGACGGAAACACGAACACATCAAGCGTCTTCAAAACTCCCGGCACATCGTCCCTGTGCCCCAGAAAAATGACTTTATCTCTGAGCTCCGGGTCCACATGGGAAAGATACCTACTTCTTGCAGGTTCCATCAGTCTGCCCGCAAACAATAAAATACAGGGGACTTTTCTGCCGATTATGTTGAAGGCCTTCAGCAGATACTCCTGGCCCTTTACCTCCGTGAAAGTGGATGTGTTCCCTATGACAAGGGTTTCCGGTAATATTTTAAGCTCTGCCCGGAGGTCTTCAGCCCCTGGATTAAATATTTGAGTGTCGACGGCGTCGGGTATTATCGCTATTTTTTTATTGCCCATCCCGTGCTGAACAAACACATCTTTCACTGCTCCGCTTATCGCTATTATCCTCTCAGGCATTGAATATATGAGTTTTGCCGGAAGCCCTCTGCCCATGGGATAAAGATTATGCCGGAATCTCACAAGCTTTGTGCCGGTAAATCCGGCGGCCATCCCTCCCGCCCAACTGTCAGCAGAGCTGTGGGTAGAAACTATGTCGATATTCTCCTGTCTGACGATCTTTGCCAACTTCGGGACCAGCATCAAATAATTTTTCCCACGGAAATTCAATTCATACACCTTCAGTCCTGCTTTCCCGGCCTTGTCTGCAAGTATGCTGTCCTTCTGACAGGCGATTACAACGTAGTGCCCTCTTTCCCGGAGGCCGACCGCTTCCTGTAAAACCCTGTTCTGCTGGCCGCCCCATTTCTTTAATGTTTCAGTGTGAAGGATGTTCATGATGCGGCCAACAGTTTTTTATATAATTTCTCGATTTTTTCAATCATGTGATTTGCTGAATGCCCCTTAAGAACAAGCTCCTTTGCATTTGCAGCAAAGCGCGATGCTTCATCAGGTTTATTTAAAAGCCGTATTATGCCTTTTGCAAGTCCTTCATGGTCTCCGGGCCCAATGAGAAGACCTGTCTTTTCATTGATAACAACTTCGGGCACGCCGCCTACTCCTGTAGCTGCAACGGGCACGCCTGCCGCCATGGCCTGGAGAAGACCCTGGGGCAATCCTTCAGACCAGGAGCTCAGTATGGCGACATCAGTGAATGAATATATCTCGGGTATATTTTCAACAAAGCCGGTAAAGATCACGTGTTCTGAAATGCCCAGCTCCTTTGCAAGATTTTTCAGCGTCTCTTCCCTGGGACCGTCGCCGACAATCAGGAATTTTGTGTTCGGAAAAAAATCGACAACTGACTTCACTGCCCGCAAGGTAACCTCATGTCCTTTAACGCTCCTCAAAATTCCTACATTGGTTATGACCGTCGAGTTTACATCGAGGCCGTATTTTAATTTGGCTTCAGGGTTTCTCCTGACTTCGAAGAATTCCATGCCGACGCCGGTAGGTATACTCACAACTTTACCTGCAGGGAAGCCGCAGTTGTTTACGAGATTGCTGCGCATGTTGTCGCCGCATGTTATGTACATGTCAGGCAGATAGTGAATGAAATTGAAGATATTTCTCTTCAACGGGATATTCAAATGCCGGGTCCGCACCAGCACGGGCACTTTTGCCATCCTCGACGCTATCCCTCCTATCCATGAGTCGACGCCGCTGTGCGTGTTGACGATATCGAATTTACCGGCCTTCATGAATCCAGCCAATTTTATTATGCTTGCCGCGTCATAAGGTTTTCTCAGTGGCAGTGAGTGAACATCGATGCCGGGCTTCATCGCTTCCGTTTTTATTCTCGCATGTTCTCTGCATACGATTGCAATGTAATGTCCCTTTGCAATTAAACCTGCGGCCTCTGCGAGTACGCGTTTTTCCTGTCCGCCGAGACCGTCAGACCATTCTGTATGAAGTATTCGCATGATATTTATTCATTGGGGAAATAGGGCGTATACGACTTATAAGACTTATGTCTTTTTTAAAATCAGGCGTGCGCAAAGGCATTATAGAGCTTCATGTATGTGCTGTTTCTTGAGATAAGCTCTTCATGCGTCCCGATATCGACAATTTTACCTTTATCAAGGACCACTATCCTGTTCGCATTCTTGATGGTCGAAAGCCTGTGCGCAATTACAATGGTCGTTCTGCCCTTCATCAATTTTTCAAGCGCCTCCTGGACAATTGCTTCCGAAACTGAATCGAGCGATGAGGTGGCCTCATCGAGTATCAGTACCGGCGGGTTCTTCAGGATGGCCCTTGCGATGGCTATCCTCTGCTTTTGACCGCCCGACAGCTTAAGGCCCCTTTCGCCTATCACCGTATCATATTTTTCAGGTAATTCCTGAATGAACTCATCTGCATGTGACAATCGCGCAGCCTCGATGATCTCATCCTCGGAGGCCCCTTCCCGCCCAAAGCCTATATTCTCCCTGACCGTATCATTGAAAAGCATGATGTCCTGACTTACAATGCCTATCTGCTTTCTGAGGGAAAGCAGCTCCACTTCATTTATATCGGTCCCATCCACGGTTATTTGCCCCTTTGAAGGCTTATGAAATCCGGGGACCATGTCCACAAGCGTTGATTTTCCGACGCCGCTCTGTCCTACAATCGCGATAATTTCACCCTGCCTTATTTCGAGGTCCACGTCTTTTAAAACGGAAGATTGCCTCCCCGGATACGCAAAGGACACGTTATCAAATTTTATTGAGTCTTTAAAATGCCCTACCCTGATTTTCCCGCTTTCTTCCTGATGCACATCGAGCAGCGTATCGACCCTTTCAATGGAGGCCCGTATCTCCTGCAGCGTAGTATATGCTTCGCCTATCTTTCTCGTAGGCGAAAAGATCATATAGATTGCGACAATAATCGAGGCAAAATCCCCCGGCGTGAGCACGTTCTTTGCCACCATATTGCCGCCGTACCATAAAATTACCGCAATCCCCAGCCCCGTAATGATCTCTATAATCAGTTTAGTGAACTCCTTGAATCTCTCGACCCGGAGCATCTCCCTGTAATATCTCTGGTTTTCATCCATGAAATTGCCGCTCCTCGTATTTTCCCGGGTGAATACCTTGATGATCCTGAGACCGAGGATGCTTTCACCGACCTTCTGGGTAAGAAACGACAGTTTTCTCTGGGCCTCTTTTCTTCTCTTCTTGACTCCCTTGCCGATCTTTCTCGTGCTGTAAGCTATGAGCGGGAGCAGGGCCAGGATCATTAAGGTAAGGCTCCAGCTCCTGTAAAACGCGAGGCCCATGAGAAAGATTATCGTAGGCACTTCGAGCACAAAGGCCTTTATAATGTCCGATATCAGCCCCCTAAGCATCTCGGCGTCGTACATGATCCTTGATATGATTACACCTGAAGACTCTTTGGTGAAATATCCTACCGGCAGACTGAGCACGTGGCTGTACAGTTTGTTCCGCATGTCCCTGACGAGCTTCATCCCTGCGGATTTCATCAGATAATTCTGCCCGAAATTCAGGGCGCCCTTTAATGCAAAAAGCAGAAAAATCCCGGCGGGGAAGAGTTTCAGGTATTCATATTTCTTGTCGGCAAAAATCTCATCGAGGGCAGGTTTGACGGCCCATGCAATCGCCGCGGTTATTCCCGATACGAGCAGACTGAGCACTATGCCCGCAAAGACCCTCGGCCAGTATGGTTTTGTGAGTTTTATTATCTTTCCGGTGATCGGCATGACAATAGTATACTTAACTCCTGCTATTATAGAAAAAAGAGACCGCCTTTTCCGGCGGCTTTGTTGTTTTAGGTTGTTTTTTTGCTGTATTATAACAAATTACATTTTTATTAAAGGAAAGGCAAATATGAAAAAGACATCGTCAAGTAAAACATTTCAGGGCAAGACCGTCCTCGTGACCGGCTGCGCAGGCTTTATCGGATGGAAGGTCTCACATCAGCTCCTTGAGATGGGGAAGAAAGTCATCGGTATCGATAATTTAAACGACTACTATGACCCCGCGCTGAAGAGATGGAGGCTCGGCATCTTAAAAAAGTATCCAGGCTTCACATTTTATAGGACCGACATAGGCGATTATAAAAAGACCGTGAAAATTTTCCGGGAAAATAAAATTGACGCCGTCATCAATCTTGCTGCAAGGGCAGGGGTCAGGGCATCTGTGGAAGACCCCTGGGTATATCTCGATACAAATACAAAAGGCACGTTAAATCTGCTTGAATGCTGCAAGGACAATAAAGTGAAAAAGTTTGTCCTTGCCTCGACCTCGAGCCTTTACGCATCGCTGGACATGCCGTTTAAGGAGACCTCGAAGACCGATACCCCTCTTGCGCCGTATTCCGCGACGAAAAAGGGCGCGGAGGCCTTGTGCCATGCCTATCATTATCTATATGGTCTCGATATAACCGTGTTGAGATATTTTACCGTGTACGGTCCAGCGGGCAGGCCAGACATGAGCATCTTTAAATTCGTCAAGAACATGGATGCGGGCAAGCCGATCCCGGTTTTCGGAGACGGAAACCAGACAAGAGATTTCACTTATATCGATGATATCGCGGACGGCACTATCAGGGCCCTGAGGCCTGTTGGCTATGAGATAGTCAACCTCGGCAGCGACCATCCGGTAAAGCTGAATTACGTAATAGGGCTTCTCGAAAAACATTTAGGCAAAAAAGCCGGGAGAAAAGTCCTCAGGATGCACCCGGCGGACGTTACCGCAACATGGGCGCATATAGAAAAGGCAAAGAAGCTATTAGGCTGGAGGCCCAGGATGCCGCTCGAAAAGGGCATTGAAAATACGGTCAACTGGTTTCTGGAGAACAAGAAGTTCCTGAAGAGTCTGAAGTGGAAAGAATAATTAAGAAGTATGTAGTGAGTAGTTGGTAGTTAAGGAGTAGAGTATCTGTCCTCATCCTTTTACTACTGAACTACTTGCTGTTTACTACTTTTTTTGAATATCGCCTTCAGTGCATCGTTAACTTCAGTATATTTAAACTGATAGCCGGCGTTCAACGCCTTCCCGGGCAGTACCCGCTGCCCGGTTAAGAGCACTTTCCCGAGCTCTCCAAGGGTCAATTCCACTACAAAACCCGGAACGGCAAAACATGAGGGCCTGTTGAGGGCTTTCCCAAGCGCAGTACTGAATTCCTTGTTTGTGACCGGATTCGGTGCGGTCGCGTTTACCGGCCCTGAAACAGTGTCGTGTTCAAGAGCATATTTCATTATTCCGACGACGTCGTCACGGTGGACCCAGGAGAACCATTGTTTCCCGCTTCCAATCGGACCGCCCAGGAAAAATTTAAAAGGGATTATCATCTGAGGCAGCGCCCCTCCGTCCGATTCGAGCACGCCGCCGATACGTGTGATTACAACCCTTGTCCCAAACTCCTGTGCCTTTAATGCCTCTGCTTCCCATTTTACGCATACATCAGCAAGGAAATCGGAAGATGGCGGAGTATCTTCCGTAACATATTCATCACCGTGAGCGCCGTAATATCCTATGGCTGAGGCGCTGATGAGGACCCCTGGCTTCGCCCCCGCATTTCTCATCGAGTCTACAAGCGCACGAGTGGCGGTTACGCGGCTTGAGAGGATTTTTCTCTTTTTCTCCTTTGTCCATCGTCCTGAAGCGATCGGCTCTCCTGCAAGGTTTATTACAGCGTCAAAGTTTGAGATGACATCGGGAGGTATGAGGTCAGGCGGGTCCCATGTCAGTTTTTCTTTTGAATCAGACCGACGTCGTGAGGTAACGATAACAGTATGGCCTGTATTTCGTAATTCACGACACAATGCAGTGCCGATAAATCCCGTACCGCCTGTGATGAGGATGTTCATGGGGCAATTATATCACTTCACCCTTCATGAAAATTATTCTGAAGTACCGGCGTCCATTTTTTTCTGAAGCTGTCGAATTCTCCGTTTCCAATCGCCTCTCTCATCTTCCTGAAAAAATCGAGATAAAAGTGGAGATTGTGGAGAGTGTTCAATCTCATGGAAAGGATTTCTCTATTCATGAAGAGATGACGGAGATAGGCCCGTGAATAACTTCTGCATGTATAACATCCGCAGTCCGGGTCGAGCGGACCGGGATCACTTTTAAATTCCGCGCGCCTGATGCAGATCCTACCCTGACTCGTAAACAGGGTCCCGTTACGCGCGTTTCTCGTGGGCATGACGCAGTCGAACATATCAATCCCCGCTGAAACGGCCTCAAGCACATCCATGAGGTCCCCGATCCCCATGAGATAGCGCGGCCTGTCACGAGGAAGAAGAGGGGTCGTGAAATTTATCATCTCATACATTAAGTCTTTCGGCTCGCCTACACTCAGCCCGCCGATTGCGTACCCGTCAAAATCCATTTCGATTAATTCCTCTGCGCTCTGTTTCCGAAGGTCGGGATATACACCGCCCTGAACAATGCCGAAGAGGCTATGAGTTATGAGTTTAGAGTTATGAGTTATTAATCCTCCCTGCCTCTTACCTCTTAACTCTTGACTCTTTTTACACCGTTCCGCCCACTTTGTCGTCAATTGCAATGAGTTCAGCGCGTACTCCCTTGTTGCGGGATACGGCGTGCATTCATCAAAAGCCATTGCTATGTCGGAGCCGAGAGCAGCCTGAATTTCCATCACAAGCTCAGGCGTGAGGCAATGAAGAGACCCGTCAATGTGAGACCTGAACTCAACGCCTTCCTCGCTTATTTTTCTCAAACGGGAGAGGCTGAAGACCTGGAAACCGCCGCTGTCGGTGAGGATGGGCTTTTCCCAGCTCATAAATTGATGGAGCCCGCCAAGCTGTTTGATTATTTCGTGTCCGGGACGGAGATAAAGGTGGTATGTGTTTGAAAGGAGAATCTCGGCGCCAAGCTCTTTCATCTCATTCTGGTCCATCGCCTTTACAGTAGCGATTGTGCCTACGGGCATGAAGGCAGGGGTGTTGATTACTCCACGGGATGTATGAAGTTGACCGAGACGTGTATTGTTGTCTGTATTGATAATTTTAAATTGCACTGTGACGCTGTAAGAGCGGACGGCCGTTCGCCCCTAACGCTGACTCCTGTTAATAATGCGCGGCCCAGATCCCGGCGGCCACGGCGGAATAGCTGAGGGCCAATATCACCCAGTGGAATACCTGGAGTATGGAGAATATCTTTTTGGTGTCGAGCTCTTCGCCCGTGGGCTTTTCAAATATTTTCCTGAAGATGATTTTTTCGAGGCCGAATATGAGAGATGCATAAAAAGTCCAGACAAATATCATTATCCAGGCGCCGAAGCTCATACCTTTTACCTTTATAA
>QZJG01000074.1 GCA_003599275.1 Nitrospiraceae bacterium
AACTCCAGCTCTACGGCTATATGGTCGGGGATGTCCTTCTGCTGGGGGTCCATCTCGACGCCGGCGCTTTTGTAAAATTTGATCGCATCGACGGTCGTGCCGCCCATTACAGCCCGCCCCTCTTCGAGATAGGCCGAGCCGTAAGGAGGAGAAATAAGTTTAAACGGCCCTATGAACAGCGCTGAATGATCGACCTTCAGACTGAGGACTTCAGCGCTTGCGAGGGCCTCATCCATGTCCCTGGCAAAAGACACGGCCTCACCGCATACCGGCTGCAGGGAGGCGATCAGGTTTTTAAGTCCTTCATCCTTGAGGTCCTGTATCGAGTAACTGTAACACGCCGACAGGAACCTGTAACAGTCCGCCCTGTGGCCTTCATTCCGGATAAATTCGTCGGTAAGCTGCATTTTTGAGACCCTCCCTCTGAAAAAAATTTTGAATTTTAATTTGGTAATTGGAAATTATAAATTTACTACCCTTCATTTTACAATTTCCAATTTCCAAATTACAATTTTCAGGTTACTAATAAGTTCATAAGTATGCAGACCTTTTTGAAGTCTGTCATTCCGGCTTGTCCGGAATCCTCTTGCAAGAATTTATAAAGGAAGGATTCCGGACAAGCCGGAATGACATCATGTTGCAACCCATTAAAAAAAAGGGCAAGGCGTGCGCCTTGCCCTTTCAAAGCTGACTTACTGTCCTTATGTCCTACCTGTTGTGCATATCGCCGACATAGTAGACATTCGGGATTACCCCGTAAGCAGAGGGGGTAATCAGTTTGTCTTTTACCTTCCTGAGAAGGGTAGAGCTCTTGACTGCCCAGACTTTTCCGCCGTCATCAAGGATTTTCTGACGGGGGTCGGAGCCGCCTTCAACTATGGTCCTTGCCTTTGCAGGGCATGCGAGGACGCAATAGGGCTTTCTCTGGCCGGTATTCGCGCCGGAAGTGGTTTCACCATCCCAGGTTGTGCCGTCGAGGCTTGAATCGTTAAGCCTGTGGATGCAGAGGTAGCACTTGTCTACAATGCCTTTTTTCCTCAGGTCATGGACAGCAACCCCTGTGACAGCCGTATATTCCCAGCTATTCTTGTATCCGGGGGCGACTTCGCCCATGAGGACTGAATCCGATCCTCTGACCTCTGACTCTGAACCTGTGCAACCGTCAATGGCCTGGGTTATGCCCTCTAAGTAGTCATAACCGGAAGTGTTATAACTAAGGATGCTGACCTGGGCCTTTGCGACCGCAACGTCGGACTTTGTGCTGTACGGGCAGTTATTCATACATGCACGGCAGCCGATGCACCTTTCATCGTCATGAAGAACGAACCCTCCGTTCTCAGGTTTCAGCTTGTACATCGCCTTTCTCTGATTGCCGACGCAGGCCGTATCTGCTACAGGGGTCACCGGGCATATGGATACACATGCCGGGTTTGTGCAATGCCCGCACATAACGGGCAGGACCCACTGCTTTGTGTTAGGAGGAGTGCCGGTCGTATCCGTAACGAAGTCACACCTGTTATTGGTATATCCTCCCTGTCTTTTGGGTGTGTTGTTCCCAAGTTTGCAGCTTATGGCGCATGTGCCACAGCTTTGACACTTTGTTAAATCAATCTTCATCATATATTGAGGCATAGTCTTCTCCTTTCTTTTTAACCCTGCATCCCCATAGAACATAACGGGGATGCAGGGTTAGATTATTTTATGATTCAGCTACTTCAGGACCAGTTACCTTTACTATCCTGACTTTTACGCAGGCGTTTCTTACGTTCGCACCGCTAAGACGCTCCCAGTTCCCGGGGAGTATCCTGTTGTTGTTGCCGCCGCTGGGCACACTGCCGAAGGTCTTTGAAGCATACCTTCCATAAGCCCTGTGTCCCTGGCCATAGCATTTTGCAACAGTGCCCTGTTTTACACCGTCCCATACGCTTACCTGACATCTAATGGACCTCTCGACACGTGTTACACCATCCGGCTGAAGACAATTGGAGGTGACCTCCACCCAGTTGCCGGTCTTTAAGCCGAGGGATGTTGCATCGGCAGTGCTTATCTTGATAACGTCCTGGTTTTTCACATCGCCCGCGTCGCATGACTTGAACTCATGGTACCACGGAGCGTTTGCGCTTCTGCCTTCACGGTTGAGCCTTGACTTGTGGTCGATGAAGGTGTACTTGTAAACGCTGGGGTTGCCGCCGTTATCGATGTTCGGGGACTCATAGTGCGGCATGAGGGCAAACTGCTTGTTCGTGTTGAGGGAGCCGACAAGGGCCGCTGTCCCGTCATATTTTGCTTTGACGAGGGTGTCGTACCAGTCCGTACCGAGGGTACTAAGACCCTTGGCAAGCATCGAGTTGGCATTGTAGAACTCCACCTTGGCGCTGTATGTCTGGAAGCAGCTCTTTACGATGTCATACTCGCTGCCAGCGCCAGGAGCTGTGGTAAAGGCTTCGCCGACGGTCAGTGTGGTAGCAGTATTGGCCTTTATGTAACGCGCCTCACCTGCGGCTGCTCCGGTCTTCATCACGACATAGGACTTCTTGTACGTGTCTGTAGTCCAGGTCGCTGCACTGTTCACAACTGTTGTTGCAGTGCCGCCTGTGGCAGTGCCTGATGTTGTTGCGCCTGTGCCGGTTACAGCATATTTCCACTTCTTGCCGCGGCCGCTTCCATCAAAATGACCTGAATAGGTCGCCTGCGAGAAGCCGTTCCCTGCAGTGAGAACGCCGGACACAGTGCCATGAGTAGGGGCATTTAATGCGTTCCATTGTGCAGTCCTGGTGGCAAGTCCGCCTATGCTGGATGTTGTGGCATGGAATTTTGCCTGTATCACCTCAAAGTCGGCTTCTGTTGACGCATCGGTCAATGGAGTATCGCCTGTAGCTGTCGGGTAAGCCGTCTTTAAATAGTTATAAAACAGGTCAAAGCCTTTTCCCGCTAATGCCTTGGCTATCATATAGGGGACTTCATTCTCTGCTGTCCTTGCGTCCACCCATACCGGGTCAATGACTCTGTTGTACAGATGATGTGTCTTGTACATACCGCCGCGCTGGTGCGTGCTTCCCATGGCTTCGAGGCCGACGTGTTTTCCCGGAAGTATGATGTCGGAAAACATGCCCATCTCCGACGCATGGGTCGAGATGTCCACTAAAAACGGGGGCGCGCCGTCGGAAGCTGTGCCGGTTGCGGACCAGGTCGCATAGGTCTTTGTGGCCCAGTCAAGTGCGCCCATGTCACCGCTCAAGGCGTTTTCCCATCTGTTTGTGCCTGTGCACGAGAACGGGAAGTTGTTCATAGCGGCTATGATGAATTTGGTCTCATACGGATACTCGGCATTTATTGCATCCGCTGCTACGTTTGACGGGGTTGTGCCCTGTTTCTTGAGGTAACCGTCCGTCCCGTCAGCAGACAGTGCGGGAATGCTGTGCGAAACGCCGTGCTCATATTTTGTGATCTTGGTCATGGCTGAGCCGGCCGTCGACTTGGAATCCGTATAACCTGAAGTACTCGGAATGTCGTCTGTATAGAAGCTGTTGGAAGGCTCTTCCTGTATCTCGCCGCCTTCAGTGTCAAAGGAGCCTACAAGTCCGTTCAGCGCTATGGCAGCGTACGCGCCGTATGCGCCGTTGGGCTGCATGGCAATGCCCGGGCCAAGCCATGAAATGGCCTTCTCACCAGCCGCTGCGAATGCCTCTGCCACTGTCCTGATGGTTGCAGCGCTTATCAATGTAATGCCTGCGGCCCAAGTCGGGGTGCATGTCTTCAATACATTATTCCACCAATCTACGAGGCCCTTGGTACCTTTTTCAGGAACTGAGCCGACAACTGCGTTGGAGCCTGCCGTAAAGACTGTGTCGTCAAGACCTACAAAGGCCTTGTTCCAAGCGCCCGTTACCAATATATGGTGCGCAATTGCACAGGCCAATGCTGCGTCCGTGCCGGGCTTTACAGGCAGCCAGTGATGTGCCTTCATTCCGGTTGCATGGAGCCTGGGGTCAACCGAGATGAGCGTGAACGGATCGGTCCCCTGATTTGCAAGCCTTGTTGCAAGCTTATGGATCATGCCTCCGACCTGCCTGTTGGATGATACAGGGTCAACGCCCCAGAGCAGGAGAACACGGCACTTATCAACTCCATAGTCATCATAACCCCAGCGGCCGACTGCGAGGGTCCTTGCGAAGTTCTCGGCCTCAGCGCATATGGAGCTGTGGCTGATTGCATTCGGGGTGCCGTAAATGCCCGGAAGGGCCTTATAAAGCGTCAACCTGCTATAAGTATATCTGCCTCTAAAGTATGTAAGCTTATGGGAGTTGTTGGCTTCTCTCATATCGTACATTTTCTGTGCAATCTCGTCGAGGGCCTCGTCCCATTCTACTGCAACGAACTCCGGGTCAACGCCAACACCCTTTACAGGGTTGGTCCTTCTCATAGGGTGTTTTACCCTGTCTGCGTCATATGCCTCCTGCAGGGCTATTCTGGCCCTCGGGCATACGTTGGAGGCGTCACCGGTTGTTGCATTGCCTCTTTTGCAGTCTTTATTTCCTCTTACATCTACTGCCCTCTTTACGCCTGAGTCCATCTGTGTCTTTACTTCTACAGGACACCAGGTCGTGCAGCCTACGCACCCTGTGGGCGTCCATGAAGCGGTGGATTCATCCGCGCGAGCTTTTGAAGGCTTCAGGCTGTTAAGCACTGTGCCGCTAAGGGCCCCGGCTACGCCGATAGCTGCCGAACCCTTTAAGAAATCTCTACGATTTATTTTTATCATAGTGTTATCCCTCCTTCGTTAAATTTAAATTATCTGTTAACATGACAGTCAGTGCACATCTGGGAGCCTTTGTTGTCGACTCTCAGGAAGTATACCTGGCTAATGCCTTTGCCGTCATATTCTACTGTGTCATGCACTGAATGGCAGGTTGCACATTCAAACTGGTCCTTGGTTGTTCCATATAATGGATACTTGGTGCCGGTCCCTTTTCCGGGGATGGCCTTTCTCGATGCCGACCCATAGTCCACTGCAGTCGGGAAGCCGTTATTTTCGGTTGCGTTGTCCTTGGCAGGATCGTAAGTAAAGGCTATCGGATGGTCGTCCATCAGGTTTGTCCCAAGGTTTGTGAATACGGAGCTGAGGTCAGCCGGGTTTTCCATAAAGTTGTAATCCGGGTTCGGGGATGAGGCCGGGCCGGGATAGTTGACGAGCTGGCTCGCTACGCCGTTATGGCAGACCAGACAGTGTGATGTTGCATAATGGGAATTCTGATCGTTGTCGGGATCAGCTGCAGGGTTCATGTCAAAGGTTGTCTTTGACGGGTTTTCATATACCTGGTAAGTCTGATTACCCTGTGTTCTGTTCCATAAAGGATAGGCGCCTGTGCCTGAGTGCGGCGTGTGGCACATTGCGCATCTTTCAAGGTCTCCGTCTCCGCCTCTTGCCGGCATCTTGTTGACGTCATGAGGGGAGTCTTTGATTACGGCCATGGCAATCGAAGCAGTTCCGACTGTCAGCAGTATCAGCAATAGTATGCTTAACATTTTCTTCATATTGAATACCTCCTTATTTTTTTCATTTCTTTAAACCTCCCTGAAATTAACTCCTCTTGTGTTGTTGAAACCATAAGCTTTTCTTTTTCCTGTCACCTCCTTCCAAGTCATAATCCGCGCCGCATCCGGGTGCTGCATAAAAACGGGCGTGAAGTCTTTTGATTTTGCATTACGGATTATTGTCTTTGTAATTTTCATGGTTAATATTTTGATTGCGAAAGCATGCGCCTTCGAATAAATGTAATCTTTGATAAAGCAAAGGATATGCCACGTTATTTTTGCTTTACAACCCCTTAAAAACAATGGGAAATTTATGGACACCTGCAGGAATGACACTTTTCACCTGGTGAAATCACCACCTCGGTTCCGTGATTTCACCAATTCACGATAAAACAGTAACCCTAATAACGGCAGTTCATTTACCACAGAGGCACAGAGACACAGAGAAAACAACGGATTCCGGAAGCTTTGGTGTTACTCCCCTAATGAAGAATTGCTTCCGGTCTTTTCTCTTATTTTTCAACTCAGTGTCTCAGTGTCTCTGTGGTTAACTGCTCTTTACAGATTCAGCCTTGCCAACTCATTACTTTCCAATTGTATTAAGTCAGTTTCTTTGCTTTTGTAAGTGACATCGGCAATGTGATATATTAATGGCATATTAATTGCTTTATGTTTAAGCACATTAAATGGAGCCGTTTGGGCCTTTCTTTAAATAAAAATTATTATGGTCAAAAAAATCCTTATAGTCGATGATGAGGCCCTGATACTCAGCGGCCTGTCAAAGTGCCTCGCAAACAGCAACACCGTAATAAAAACCGTTGCAAACGGAGCTGATGCGCTCAAGGAAATCAGCTTATGTCCTTACGACCTCTGCTTTTTAGACGTCCGTCTTCCGGACACCAACGGTCTTTACCTCATGAAAAAGATAAAGAGATTCTCTTCTGAAACCAAGGTCGTTATCATGACCGCCCATCCTTTAAGTGATGATCTGAGGAAGGAGGTTGAGGACAACGCCTTCAATTTTATCAGCAAGCCCTTTGACCTTTCACATATAAAGGCGATCGCCGAGCTGGCTTTGGGTAAAGACGGAAGCCGCAATGAGAGCCGTGCGTCCTGCGATCAGGAATTCAAAGAAGGAAGGCTGTTTTTGAGAAAACCGCTGGAAAAGACCATTGATTATTTTGCCGGCGTATTTGAAGGCGGGGAGCTGAAGCTGTTGACGCTCACGGGAAGTGTCATCGACATAAGCGACGGCGGGATCGGACTCAAAACCGGTTACAACCTCAAACCCGGTTATATGATAAGGTTCTCGGGTGAGACAATCCCTTACGAGGTGGGGGTCGTCAAATGGAGCATGCCTGCGGGGGACAATTCTTTCAGGGCGGGAATCGAGTTCATGAGAAGGGCTTAAAAAACAGGGTGTAGGGAATTAGGGTATAGGGGGTAGTTTGCGGCAGTTCCTGCTCCCTATACCCTAATTCCCTACACCCTGTTTTATGATAATGCCTTAATCAGCATCAGAATAATTCCAATATTCATAGTTACAAGGACGCCCATCATCCATTTAATAAGTTTTGTATCACTTTCAATTCTTGCAAGACGTTCTTCCTGTCCCAACTCTGCCATAACTTTGGCCGCTTCCTTTGCCTTTTCATCAGGCGCCCCTGCCGCCCTTAACGCCTCATAAACTTCAGCAATCATTTTACTCATTATCATGCCCCCGCTTTTTTTAATATTGTTACGCCCTACTGTTTAACCGTAATACAAAAAAAAATTATTGTCAATTTATAAAGGCAGCGTATAGCGGGTAGGGAAAAACGACAAAAAATAGCATGTCGGGAGCTGCTTTTTTGTTTTTATACACGCTACCCCCTATACCCTAATTTCCTACACCCTGTTTTATTCTATTCCAAACTTCTTTATCTGATATCTGAATGAATCATAACTTATCCGGAGGAGCTTTGCGGCAAGGGACCTGTTATTCCCCGTCCTCTGGAGCGCCTGCATTATCAGGTCTTTCTCCAATTCATCGAGCGAGACGCCTTCATCGGGGAGGACGCACCTGTGACTTGACTGGCATGTGGTCCTTACCGTCTCCAGCGGCAATTGAGAAGGGTCAATTAATTCGGAATTTTCCAGCACGACAAGCCGTTCAATGACGTTTTTCAGTTCCCTGACGTTGCCCGGCCACGTATAAGAAAGGAGTATCTTTTCAGCCTCGGGGGAAAAGCTTGCGGGATTGTTCTTTTTGTATTCCGCCTTGAAGTGTGAAAGAAAATGCCGCGCAAGAAAGAGTATGTCCTCTTTCCTCTCCCTCAGTGGAAGTATGTGCAGGGAAAAGGTGTTCAGCCTGTAAAACAGGTCCAGCCTGAAGTCCCCTTTTGCAACAGCGTCCTGAAGGTCCCTGTTTGTGGTGGCTATGACGGTAACTTCTATCGGTATCTCTTTTTTCCCGCCGATGCGTCTTATGGTCCTTTCTTCAAGCACCCTCAATAGCTTGCTCTGCAGGCCCATCTTCATGTCTCCTATTTCATCAAGGAGAATGGAGCCGCTGTTTGCCAGCTCAAAGAGTCCTTTCTTTTCAGACTTTGCGTCCGTAAAGGCGCCCTTTTCATAGCCGAAGAGCTCGCTCTCGAGGAGTGTTTCCGGGAGGGCGGTACAGTTGATGGTTATGAAAGGCGCGCATCTCAGGGTACTGTCGCTGTACAGCAGCGAATGAACAAAGCGCGCCATAAGCTCCTTGCCGGTCCCGCTTTCACCCGTGATAAGCACGGTCGAGACGCCGGCGAGGGCGATCTTTTCGGCCTTTTCCCTCAGCTCCCTTATGACCCTGGATTCCCCGACGAGGTCCTTCTTGAAGGTGTCCAGGTATACCTTCCTCAGGTAATCGACCTCATGCTTGAGACTCCCCTTTTCGAGGAGCTTCTCTATGACAATTTTTACCTCGTCGATATTGAGGGGCTTTGTAAGATAATCCGTGGCGCCGAGCTTCATGGCCTTTACCGCGGTCTCTGCAGAGTCGTCCGCCGTGAGCATGACAACCTCTGCGTCTATCTCCCTCTCCCTGATCTCCTGGAGGATATCCAGACCGTTGGAATCAGGGATGTTTACATCCAGCATTATTACGTCGGGAGACCAGGAGCGTATTTTCTCGATGACCTCGTCGGCTTCGGTCACCGCCATCACCTCATAGCCCTGTTTTTTCAGGGACCTTGAAATCATCGAGATGATAAGCTCCTCGTCGTCCAGAAGAAAAATTTTACCTTTGCTTTTCATATTTAAAATCAGGTGTAAGGCAGAGGTGGTAGCAGGTAGTTTTTTGTTCCCTACACCCTACTCCCTCTGCCCTACACCCTTTCCCTAACTTTCCTTTCTGACCGGCAAAACGATCGTGAATGTTGTCCCCTTGCCCTGTTCGCTTTCTATGCTTATGCCCCCCCCGTGCTCTTCTACAATGCGCCTTGTAATGGCCAGCCCCATTCCCGTGCCTTTGGCCTTGGTAGTGAAAAAAGGCTGAAAGATCTTCTTCACCAGCTCCCTGTTGATCCCTTTACCGGTGTCGCCTATCTCTATCCTGATCGCTTTTCCATCGGGGTTGCGTGACGTATTGATGGTCAGGGTACCTCCGCCGGACATGGCGTCAACCGCATTCAGCAGAAGATTAAGAAACACCTGCTGCAACTGCATCTGGTCGGCCATTATGACCGGCAGCCTGCTGTCGAAATTTTTAACTACCGCGATCGCCTTTAAGCCGTTGCCGGATGAAGCCGACGGGATTTTGGTTGAAAACGTCATACATATGTCGATGATGTTGTTGACATTCGTTGGCGTAAGCTGGGGGACAGGCGGTTTTGCAAAATTAAGGAGCCCCTTTAACAGGGCGTCTATCCGTCTTACCTCGCCGATGACCTGCGTCAAGACAGTCCTGTCTTCCGCTGAAAGGCTGGAATCCTCCGAGAGGACTTCCATCGACACTTTGATGCCTGCCAGCGGGTTTTTGATTTCATGAGCAAGCCCGGTCGCTATCTCGCCGCACACCCTCAACTGCTCCGTCCTCTGCATGTTGAGTATCTGCTGTTTCAGAGAGCTTGCCATCTCATTAAAGGAAGCCGCGACCTCGCCGAACTCGTCTTTCAGCGAAGCGACCCTGTAATCCAGGTCGCCTGCCTTCAATCTCCGCGTCGCATCGAGGATCGTATTGAGCGGCTCGGTGATCGCCTTTATAAAGATCAGGGACAGGACCGTCGCAAGGATGGGGCCGAGGGCCAGCACGATAAAAAGCGTAGACTTTGTGTCCGCTATCTTTTGCAGCGCCGATCTGGTTTTTTCATCAAGCCTGCTGCTCGTCATTGTTATCATGCTGTTGACTTCCGCTATAAGGTCTTCACCGATCCTGAAGGCTTTTTCCGCTTTTGCGTGCAAAGCGCTGAAGTTGTCGCCCACGATCAGGATCCCGGTCACGGATTCCTTGTATTCATGTATATGACTTCTCAAGTCAACAAGCTTCTTCATCACTATTTCATTGTGGTGGCAGTTAAAGCAGGTGTCCGCCACTTTCGCCATGTTGTTTATGGTCGTCAATATGGTTTTATTGTCCCGGTCTCTTGATTTGAGGTCTGTCTGTATCCTTGCAATATGTATCAGCAGATGTTCCCGCAGTATTTCAATCTGATGGAGTTTAATAAGGTTGTCAAGCCTGGATGTGGTGGTCTCGATGGTGAAGATTACATAGACAGTCGCCAAAAAGAAGATCAGGGTAAAGAGCGCCAGTCCTGTGATGATTTTTTTCTTCATCTATTATAAAGAGTTCTTCAGAAAGAATAGGATTACCGTTATAATAATAATCTCAGGCCCATTTCTGCAAGGGAAAAAAACGCGGGGCAAATTAAATGCCTGATACAAAACAGGACGCAAGACGAATGTTGTATATGCTAAAATATCAGGGTCTGAGGTTTGGAGCCAGGGGGTAATTGATGTTGAACGTGATAAACAGGCGTTTCAGGACCGGCTTTATTGCCCTGATATCGTTGACGCTGATATCGGCGTTATTAATAAGCGCGATCGCTTTTTATTCTTATTCCGACAAAGAGCTGGGCGGGACTTACGGACAGAAAATCGATACTATTTCCGAATTCAGGACGACCCTTGTAAAAGACTCCCTGCTGATATTCATACCGCCCGCCGTTATGGCCGTAATCTTTGTAATAACAGCCATTGTTCTGTATACCCACAGGATCGTCGGACCTCTGGTAAGGATAAAGGCCGTTACCCGGCAAATATCCGAAGGCGATTTCAACATACTTGTCAAGTTAAGAGAAAAAGACGCCATAATGCCCCTTGCGGATGCGCTGAATAAATTGTCCTCGGGATACAGAGAAAGATTTTCCATACTGGGCAAGGCCCTTGATGAAATGTCCAGGGACGCAGCGGAGATGCGGCAGGCCGTTGAAAGAGGAGATATGGAAGCAGCCGAAGCCAAAAGAGAAGAGTTAGGGAAAAAGGCCGGAGAGATAAAAACCATGCTTTCCGGGATCAGGTTATGAAAAAAAGATTAATTGTCCCTCTGCTTCTTGTCATGGCCTCCATTATTATCGTGTACGCCGTGTTGGACAATCCGCACGACTTCTCCATGGAAGACTGCCAGCTCTGCCATCTGAATTACGAACAGGACCCTAAAAGACTGGCCATGCCCGTATCGGACCTCTGCAAAAGATGTCATGAGCAGATAAATGCGAAATCATCGCACCCTGTAAATATTTATCCGTCAAAGGCGGCAGTCCCTCCGGACCTGCCGTTGAGAAACGGGATGATAGCTTGCAGCACATGCCACGATATTCACAAAGAGAATTCCAATGTCTTCGGAGAAAAGACCTTCTTCCTGAGAAGACCGTATACGGGAAGGAGTTTTTGTCTCTCGTGTCATACTCAGGGGATAGATTTGACGAAGCATTCGGACACAATCGACACCGCCCACATGGGGAGCAGATTCAAAGTTACAGATCAGTCCGAGCCGCTCGATTCCATTTCCAAAGAATGCATCAGTTGCCACGGCGGCGTACTCGGCAAGAATGCGGTGTTCGGACTCGGCAGCGGAGTATGGACCCACGATGATCCAACCCATTCTCATCCGATAGGCGTCGATTACGAAGAGAGCAGGACGGAAAGGAAGGACGCAAAATTAAAACCCATGTCCATGATCGACAAAAGGATAATATTTTTTGACGGGAAGATAGGGTGCGGGTCGTGTCATAACGTGTATTCTGAGTCTCAAATGTCCCTCGTGATGAGCAACAAGGGCAGCAGTCTCTGTCTTGCGTGTCATGAATTATAAAAGACAGGGGGTAGTGTGTAGGGGGTAGTTTTTTCCGCTCCCTACCCCCTATGCCCTACACCCTAATTTACGGGAGGAGTTATGGAGCATAAGAGGAAACGGTACATCACAGATAAGGTTTATCAGTGGAGGCTGGCGTTACGGATCATATCCATCTGTTCTGTTTACCTGCTTTTGAACCTTGTATTGTTCAATTATCTGTCCTACAGAAAAATCGAGTTTCTGAGATGGAAAATGAACCTGCCGTTTGAGACTACGGGTGAAATAGTCGAGCCTTACCTCATATCCTCTACAGCGATAACAATGTCCCTTGCCGTGGCCACGCTTGTCATATACATAATCTTCATCCTCAATAAAACGTCAGGGCCGGTGTACAGACTGAAAGCGGACATGGAAAAAGCGGCAGACGGCGATCTTTCGACAAACATTTACCTGCGCAGCGGCGATGATTTCAAGGAAACGGCAAAAGACTGCAACAACATGGTATTGTCACTGAGAGGCAGGTTTGCCCGTATAAAAGAAGGCTTCTCCTCAGCGGAAAAGTCCCTGGAAAAAATAGAGTATGTAAAAGACAGGCCGGAGATTGCCGCCAAAGAATGCAAAGCCCTTGCAGATACAATAGAGGCGTTAAAGAAAGAAATTTCATCCGTAAAGGTGGAAAATGCTGCAGGCTGACAAAAGGACCCCTGAAAAAAATCGCCGTCATCTGAAGGCCGAAGACCTGCCGAACGTCCCTCTTGTGATGAATGAGATATCGTCCCGTTTCATACGTGAAAACATGATCGTGCCCATAGATTTCAGGAACAATATTTTAAAGGTGGTAATGGCAAATCCCGGGGACAAAGCGACCATTGACGCCGTCAGGGTGGCGGCAGCGGCAGACGTCGAGGTATATTCAACCGGCCCGGACATCCTGGAAGAGTACATATCAAAGTTCTACGGGCAGGAGCCGCAGAATATAAACAAAATCATTGAGGACATCGGCGGAGAAGGTTTTGAATTCCTGAAAGACGATGAAGAAGACGTAGGACACCTCAAGGACCTCGCGTCAGAGGCCCCTATAATAAAACTCGTCAACATGCTCATATCGAGGTCTGTCGAAAGCCGGGCCAGCGACATCCACATAGAGCCTTTTGAAGACGAGCTGAAGATCAGATACCGCATAGACGGCGTTTTATATGAAGTCGAATCGATACCCAAAAAACTGCAGGCGGCCATTATCTCGAGGATAAAGATAATGGCAAAGCTCAACATCGCTGAAAGGAGGCTGCCGCAGGACGGACGCATCAAGCTCAAGGTCGCCGAGAGGGAGATAGACATGAGGGTCTCCACAATACCGGTGCTTTACGGTGAAAGCGTGGTAATGAGAATACTCAGCAAAGAAGGCATTGTCGTAGACCTGGACCTCCTCGGGTTTTCATCGCAGATGCTGTCCGCATTCAATCAGCTCATCAAAAAACCGAACGGCATCATACTGGTCACCGGGCCTACCGGCAGCGGAAAGACGACGACCCTTTACGGCGCCCTTGATAAAATAAATTCCCCGGACAGGAAGATCATCACCGTCGAAGACCCGATAGAGTATCAGCTCAATGGAATAAACCAGATACAGATGAAACCGCAGATAGGCTTAAACTTTGCAACAACCCTCAGACACGTAGTCCGGCAGGACCCTGATATAATAATGATCGGCGAAATCAGGGACCTCGAGACCGCCGAGATCGCCATACAGTCCGCCCTGACCGGACACCTTGTGTTTTCGACATTGCATACAAACGACGCCCCAAGCGCGATAACGAGACTTATCGACATGGGGCTTGAGAACTTTCTTCTTTCCTCCACCATCAGGGGAATACTGGCCCAGAGGCTTGTAAGGGTCATCTGCCCCGTGTGCAAAGAAATCGACACGTCAACGGCGGACCGGGAAGAGCTCGGGGTTTTGGGCATCGGCAGTGACGCGCCCCTTTATAAAGGCAGGGGCTGTGAGAAATGCACCCATACCGGTTATTACGGCAGGTCCGGGATATTCGAGCTGCTCGTCGTGACGGATGAAATACGAAGACTTGTCCTGAAGGACGCCGACTCCGGACAGATAAGGGAAGCGGCCAGAAAAGACGGCATGAAGACCCTGATGGAAGACGGCGCTGAAAAAATACGGTCGGGGGTCACAACCCTGAGCGAAATTTTGAAAGTAACGCAGGAGGCTTAAATTGGCTATCTTCTCGTACAAGGCCGCCTCCGCCGACGGGACTGTCGTAGAGGGTGTTCTGGAGGCTGCGGACGAGAGGGCAGCGGTCGAGAGGATCAAAAATTCCGGGGTCATCCTCCTGAAGATCGCCGCGCAGGGGGAAAAGACCGGGAAGAAATTACTGTTCAAAAAAACATCAGGCGATGCGCTCCTTACGTTCACAACAGAGCTTTCCATCCTTTTGGCCGCAGGACTTCCCCTGGACAGGTCGCTGAATATACTCTCCGGAATTTCTGAAAGCGCAGAGATGAAAGGCGTGATCAGGACCATCCTGAAATCCATCCGGGAAGGCAGCTCGTTTTCCGAGGCCCTGCACAAGCATCCGAAAATATTCCCGAGGATTTATATAAACATAATAAAAGCCGGTGAGTCGGGCGGCGTGCTCAATGTGGTGCTGGACAAGCTGAATGAATTTCTTGAAACCACAAGAGAACTGAAAGAACATGTCATCTCTTCAATGATCTACCCTGTGATACTCCTTGCTACAGGCGGCATATCGATACTTATCCTCCTGACCTTTATGCTCCCGAAATTCAGCAAAATATTTTCGGAGCTCGGCGCATCGCTCCCCCTTTCCACACAAATGCTTCTCGCGTTCAGCAATGCAGTCAAGGCGTATTGGTGGTTCTTTCTGCTGTCCGCGGTCATAGGGGTAATGGCCTTCAGGAAATACATAGCCACCGAAAACGGCAGATACCGGTTTGATTCTTTTAAATTAAAGGTAATGGGAGACGTAATAAGAAAACTCGAGACCGCGAGGTTCTGCAGGACGTTAGGCACCCTGCTGAAAAGCGGCGTGCCCATGCTCCAGGCGCTGAACAATGCAAAAGACGTTGTAAACAACCAGGCCATAGCCACAGCCATTGCTTCCGTGTCCAAAGGAGTCAAGGAAGGCAAAGGCATTACGGCTCCGTTGTCCGAAGCCGGGGTCCTGCCGCCGCTGGCCCTCTCGATGATACAGGTAGGCGAAGAAACGGGCCAGCTTGACAATATGCTGATCACGGTCGCAGTTACCTATGAAAAGAACCTGAAGGTCGCGATAAAGAGATTTATCAGCCTGCTTGAGCCTGCCATGATACTCGGAATGGGCCTGATAATAGGCTTTATAGTCCTCTCAATGCTCATGGGAATATTCACCATATCGGAAGTACCGTTTTAGGAAAGCGTGTAGCGTATAGCGTGTAGCGTGTAGCGTGTATAAAAAAATTATGCGGAATGCAAGATTCATCCCGAATATGTCGAGACCAATTTCAAATTTTAAATTTAAAAAAGACTTACCCTCTACACGCTACACGCTATACGCTACACGCTTTCCCCTGCCCTCTACACGCTACACGCTCTTCCCTACCCGCTACCCGCTACACGCTACACGCTCTTCCCTGCGAAAGCAGGGCTTCACTCTGCTCGAGCTCATAATCGTAATGCTCATCGCCTCACTCGTACTCGGACTTTCCACCGTTGTTTTTACCAATATGCTGCCGTCGGCAAGACTCGACGCAACGGTCAGGAAAATATCGGCCACCGTAAGACACGCCAGATCGCTTGCAAAAGTCAACGGCGAAACGGAGAACGTCATAATAGACCTCGATGCAAGGAGGTTCGGGATGGAAGGCAGAGATTACGAAGCCATCCCCTCCGACATAAATATTAAAGTGCTGGACCCGCTGTCCGGAGAAACGAGCAGCGGAAAGTATACCCTGACTGTTAAGGCAACGGGCGGTATCGAAGGTGGGACCATAGTAGTCTGGAGCAAAAAAAAGACCGTCCATATAGATATTGACCCGATTGTCGGAGCAGTGGTGGTTAAGTAAGCAGCAAGGACAAGCAATGCTGAATTTAACAACTTCAATAATTTCAAATCTCATATTTCAAATTTTAAATTTTAAATTTCAAAAAGACTTACCCCCTACTCCCTACTCTCTTGCCCCTTGCCCCTCCCGCAGGGCCGGCTTCACTCTGCTTGAAATCCTCGTGGCCCTTTCAATAACGGGCATTGCGCTTATAGTCGTGCTGCAGCTTTTTTCAGCCAATTTAAAGAATATCTCCGTCTCCGAAGACTATGTCTTCGCAGTCTCGAAAGCAGAGGCCCGGATGAGAGAGCTGCTGGAAGGTCAAAATCTCCAGGAGGGTTCATGGCGCGAGACCACGGCTGACGGATACAGGGTGGACATTGCCATAAAGAATTCTCAAAAGGAGAGGACGCAAAATCTGAAAGTGTCTCTCATGGAGATCGACCTGACAATACATTGGACAAACGCGGCAAAAGAGAGGTCGTTCACATTAAAATCAGCGAAGCTGGTAAAGAAAAGGGTGTAAGGCAGAGACAATGAACAATTCAAGATTCAAAATTCAAGATTCAAAATCTGATAACATTACTAATCTCAAATCCTCCTGCCCCCTACACCCTGCATCAAAAGGTTTCACCCTGCTTGAATTGATGATCTCCATCACTATCCTCGGGGTCATTGTCCTGATCGTAAGCAGCGCCATGAAGGTGAGTTTCCGCTCTGTGAGCGCCGGGGAGAAAAAAATGGAGTCCCTCGAAAGGGTCCGGGCTTCCTTGAAAATTGTGGACTCGCAAATCCAGTCTTCAATCCCGCTCACTTACCTGACAGGCAGCGACCTTAAATACTATTTTTCCGGGCATAAGAGGTCTCTCAGGCTTTCAACAAATTATTCCCTGTGGAATGAAAACAGGGGATATGTCGTAGTTGCCTACAGAATTGTATCAGACGATCACGGGAAAAAGTCTTTATATGCGTCTGAAAACATTGTAGGCGTCAAAGGTGAAAAAGAGGTGAAACTCCTCGACGGTCTTGACGAGATTTATTTTGAATACTTCTATACGGACCCGACGAAAACAGAAGGGGCATGGATAGAGGAATGGAAGTTTTTCAATTTTCCTGAAAAGATAAGATTAAACATAGTTGACGGGACAAAGCGTTTTACCCTCGTCATGCCGTTGAGGGTAAGAAGTCTCGGCTTATAAAACTGGAATACGGAAATAGCCTTCATAAATATGAAGACTTTATATAAAGCATGTCATTCCCGCATATCTTTAGCGGGAATCCACCCTTCGCTCAGGATAACAGACGACCACCGAAGGACTCAGCGTAACCTGTACTCAGGACAGGCTCTGCCGAACCATGTATGCCCGATTAATTGCCGCAGCAAATACGTCTCATTCTTTTCTTGCCTGTCGGCGATACGGACATGATAACATCCACCTTTTTTCCGCAGAGACTGCAGAGACGCGCTGACCCCTTCGCCTCGGCCCTTGCGGACACATCGGTCTTTGACTTCACTTTTCCGGCCATAATACTTACCTCCTCTCTTTTTATAACTTCCTGTACATACAAACATGACTTGCGCGCATTCGCCAGGCACACCGCTTCTTCACAAAAATGTGTCCTCATCTTCAGGATTTGAAAGTTGAGGAAACAGCAGGGCGGCGCTAATACGCAGCAAAATAATATAATTCAAACCTCAAAATATTGTCAAGGCCGCCAACTGTGCCGTGTCAAGCCCGGATTTTAATCATCTGTATCTTGTGTATTGCAATACTGCCATGCAAAATTTTACGATTAACCTATGGATGAACACACGTTCCGCGTACTTGAATTCGACAGGGTCCTCGAAATGGCTTCTGTGTTTGCCGTTACTGCGCCGGGAAAATACGCAGTTCAAAAAACAAAACCCCTCAAAAATATCGAAGAAGTAAAAAGGCGGACCGGCCTTGTATCCGAATGCCGGAATTTTCTTTCTGAAGGACGGTCTCCCGGCATAGAGCATTTCGACGACCTCACTCACCTGTTTCAGAAAATCAGGCCTGCCGACGCAGTCCTTGCGCCCATGGAATTAAGGGCCTTCCTCCCGCTCTTCTATTCTTCATTCAACCTCAGGATATTAGGCGAAGGCACTTCATACCCCGGACTCGCCGGAATAGTTTCAGGGCTCATGACCCATCCGCATATCAGAAAGGCGATTGAGGGAGCAATAGACAGGGAAGGGAAAATCCGTGATGAGGCATCTCCGGAGCTCTCCCACATCCGGAGGACCATCAAGTCGATCGAGAACAGGATCAGGGGAATACTCGAAGTGATTTTGAAACAAAAAGAGATGGCGGCATACATGCAGGACTTCTATCTGGCAGAGAGGAACAACAGGTGGGTGGTCCCTGTGAAAAGGGGCTCCAAAGGGAATGTGCCGGGCGTAGTCCATGACATTTCAAATACCGGGGAGACAGTCTATGTCGAACCTTACGCCATTCAGATGCCGGGCAATGAGCTTGAATCTCTGCGGGCGGAAGAGAAACTTGAAGAATACAGGATACTAAGGGACCTGGCGTCCCTCGTGAGAGGGAGCCTTTCGGAAATTGAAGAGGATTACCGCATTGTTGCAAAGGTCGATGCATTGCAGGCCATAGCGGGCTTTTCAGGACAGATGGACATGGCGCCGCCTGAAATGACTGAAAAGAGTTATATGAAGATCATCAGGGGACGACATCCTCTCCTCTGGAAGACATTAAAAAAAGAAAGCCGTGAGGGGTCCCTTGTCCCGCTTGATGTCGAAACCGGCAGAGACCATTCGTGCATGGTAATTACCGGGTCCAATGCAGGCGGCAAGACAGTGACTCTCAAGACAATAGGCGTGCTGGCCCTCATGTCGCTTTCAGGGATGCACGTCCCTGCAGGCACGGGAACGGTAATCCCGTTTCTGAACAACGTTCTTGCGGACATCGGTGATGAGCAATCCATCGAACAGAACCTCTCCACCTTCTCGGCACACATCAAACGTATCTCCGGGATCATTCGCCGGAGCAGCGCCCACACGCTGATTATTATTGACGAGCTCGGCACAGGCACAGACCCTGAACAGGGCGGAGCGCTTTCATGCGCCATTTTGAGGAAGCTGAAACAGCGGGGTGCGCTCACGCTTGTATCAACTCACCTCGGCACGCTCAAGGCTTTTGCCCATTCCGAGCCGGGCATGATAAACGCAGCCATGGAGATGAAGGAGACAAGCTCCAACGGAATCTCAACATACAGACCCACCTATAACCTTGTCATGGGAGAACCCGGGACATCACATGCCTTTGAGATTGCGGAATCACTCGGACTGGATGCCGACGTCATTGAAGAGGCAAGGGAATTCATCAAAGATGAGGGCGGGCGGATTGAATCGCTTATCACGGAGCTTAAACAGAAAACCGGGGACCTCGATAACAGGCTGAAGGAGACGGAAAAGCTGAAAATGGAAGTCGAGCATCTGAGGGCGGACCTGAAAGAAGAAAGCTCGCGTCTTAAAGCAATGGAAAAGGAAACACTGACAAAGGCGCTGAAGGACGCGGAAGAGGTTGTGCGCAAAACAAAGCGTGAGGCGCGGGACATTATCGAGACCCTGAAAAGGGCGACTCTCAAGGAGGCGGAAGAAGCGGCAATATCACTCGATAGAAAGCTCGATGAAATCGTGACCCTGCAAAAAGAGCATTCACCTGAAAAGGCCCTGCGGCTTAAAGAAGTCAGGGAAGGACAGCGTGTCTTCGTCAATACTTTCGGGAAACACGGCATAGTCAGGACGGTAAATGTGAGAACGCAAAGGTGCAGGGTAATAGTCGAAGGGAAAGAAATCACGGTCCCGCTCGATGAACTTTCAGGACCGTCAGCATCTCACACGCAGGTCCCAGCAGAAAAACGCAGGGACATGCCGCGATACACACATGCGGAGGCAACCGGAGACATCAATATACCGGGGGAATTAAACGTCGTCGGCAAGCGCGTCGATCCTGCGTTATCTCTCATTGAACGCTACCTTAATGACGCATCACTGGCAGGTCTTGAGCGTATTAAAATAATCCACGGCATAGGCACAGGAATACTTTCAAAAGCGATAAGGGCTTATCTTAAAGACCATCCCCTCGTTGAAAGCTTCAGGAAAGGCGATGAAGACGAAGGCGGCGAGGCAGTGACTGTTGCGGCGCTGTGAGAAGGCACTTGTAATGCGACGCCCTCGTATGCGACTATAATCACCATGCTTGCGATATCCCTTCAATCAGGCAGCAACGGCAACTGCATGTATGTCGAAACTAAAGGCGTGAGACTGCTTTTTGACGCCGGTATCACGAGCGTTCAGGCGGCAGGCAGGCTTTCCGCCCACGGCATCAATATCAGGGACGTCAACGCCCTGATCATATCCCACGACCATGCCGACCACGTCCGTCATGCAGGGGTGTACCAGAGAAGATTCGGCCTGCCGGTGCATATAACCCCCTCGACAATGCAGAACGCCGCAAAGCGGCACGGCCTGGGGCAGATGGATGATATTAATTATTTCCGGTCGGGGGACGTCCTTAAATTCGGAGACGTTTCCGTGCATACCATCCCCTCGCCGCACGACGGCGTTGACGGGTCGGTCTTCGTGGTCTGCTCGGGCGACAAAAAGTTGGGGATATGGACAGACCTCGGTCATGTCTTCAAAGAGCTCTTTTCTCAAATCGCGTCTCTGGATGCTGTCTTCCTCGAAAGTAATTATGACCGTGAAATGTTGGCCAATGGGCCTTATCCCTGGTTTCTCAAGCAGCGGATACAGGGGCCGTCAGGCCATATCTCCAATGTGGAGGCCGCTGAACTTCTCCTGTCAGGCGGACGCCTGAAGTGGGCATGTCTGGCACATTTGTCAAAGCACAACAATAATCCCCATATAGCCCTTCAGACACACCGGCGGCTGATCGGGGATGCCCTTCCCCTGTATGTCGCAAGCCGGCACGAAGCTACAGGTGTAATGACCCTGTAAATTACTCGTCTTTACTTGAATGTATTCAGGATATATCCCGCAATCTCCTTTGCCTCTTTATCGGGGATGGTATTTTCATCGAACTTGTTCATGCCGGGCCCGGGCTCCCGCATAATCTTTACGATATCCTCCTCGGTCTTGATATTGTTCGCATCAAGGTCTTTTTTGTGCAGCGGCTTTGCCGGATTAACGGTATTACCGCCCCCGGGATGGCATAACGCGCAATTCTTATTGAATGACTCCTCTGCCATTTTCATTGACTTCCGGTCCGAGCAGGAAATCGCGAGAAACAGAAATATGCTTACTGCCAAAACAATTGTCACGGAAATTTTTTTCATCCCTTCTCTCCTTTCCTGTTGAAGGATCAATGCCCTCGGTGATGTGTATGCAGTTTTCTGAGGATCTTCACAGTGCTTGCCTGCGGGCCCTTCTCCCCCTGCTCTTCCCTGAAGCGGACCTCGGTGCCTACCTTGAGCCTGTCGAAACCGTCAAGCACGCTGTTTTTGTGAAAATATATCTCCCTCGCGCCGGACTCTTCGATAAATCCATAGCCCTCCTCCGGGAAGAGTTTCGTAATCACACCATGCGGAAGAAGGTCGTGGTCTTTCACGTCGCCGGACTGAACAAACGCGAACTCCTCAATCTGCCGGGCCGCGTCGTCAAAGGCATGGTGGACTGCAACCAGTATATCTTCGTGGCTGTGATGAAGGGGATGCTCACGGCTCACAATTATCTGCTTTTCAGGCACATTGACCATTATGGTAGTTCTGAAGAGATTGCCGGTGTGGTGGTGCTTATGTGGTCTTTCGACCACGACACGGCAACTGGTGATCCTTGGGTAATAGACCTCAAGTTTATCAGCCCGTTTCCTGATCTCTTCTTCGAGGACCTCTTTATAGAGATCAACGTCGCGCAATACAATCTGGAGAGGTGTTTCCATAAGCAAATGGTATCAATGAATCCCCTGCGTGTCAAGAGTTGCCCTGATAATTAAAATACAAATAAAAGCAAAAAAATAGAGTCATCATCCGGCTCAAACTCCTTTGGACAACTCCGCCGTAAACACGTGCTGCTTTTAATCACAACACCTTTGGGCAGCGTAACCAATTTGCCTTCAGATGGCTCTATAGGTTGCCTTTTAATGCGACTCCCGGGAGATTAAACGCTTGAGCTGACTTCTAAGTGGGTGCTTCGGCAGATGCTTCAGGCGTCCTTCATGGAAGGCATGCTCACCACATCCGACTCCCGCTCCCTAAGCTTATTGGCTTGGTCCTCAGGTCTAACCACCAGGGTATCGCAAGCTCCTTGTCTATCTTTATTTTAGCTCGAATTTATAACTTGTCAAGCCCCTGTTGATAACAAGGTCGAAACACTGGAATGGACCGTGGTCCTCAAGTTTCCATGCAGCAATACGATAAGAATATCAGGAGAGGTTCTCTCCTGGAAAGGAGTTGAGATACATGCTGGAAAGACCTGATATGGATTCGGGGCACCCTTTAAGAAAACTGTTCAGGAGCGCGCTTGAATACGGGTTCCGGCTGAACCCTACCGACAAGGAAGGTGTTGCCGACTATATCGAAGAGCAGATACTCTGCGAATTTATTAATCTCGACAACCTGTACAGGATAAAAGACGCAGAGGGAAGAAGCCTTGAAGATATGGCCGACATGCTTTCCGAAGGAGACATACTCCTGAACGCGCAGAGCTTTGACAGGGAATTCCAGGTCCATAAGCATATAGGAGATTACACCCTCTTCATGTTAGGAATGTTCCCCTCGGCCCTTTGCGGCAGAAAGGGGAAAGAGCTGCTGCTTGGCAGTATTGTCGTCCCGGGCGCGAGCCTTTCCGAACTATATATATTGCAGGGCCGGCACTCTTACCGGATCGCCTCGGAATTCACCAACAGGGAGCTGTTCATGGAGTTGTCAATGAACTTCCAGAAATACAGGGCGGTCATCGAGATCGTGAAGACGTATATCGATGCTCTGAGAAACAGCGAGTTTCTTAAGGCAAAAAAGATAATCGGCGGGACAGGTTAGGATTCTGATATTACTCCCTGTCCATCCACTCGGGATCGAACTCTTTTAAGACGACGTTCTTCACTCTCTTGAATTTGTCCTTGAAACCGGGTATCAATTCAGCGAGGGTCATCTTCAGGGATTCAATCTCTATCTTCAGGGAGTCCACCCCTTCCTCAATATCAAGCTTGCCTTTCTCCGCTTCATCTCCTAAAAGTTTGACTTCCCTCTCCAGCAGTCCCAGTCTCTCCTCAAGTTCCAATTCCTTCTTTAACATAAACTGTCACCTCCTCCACGGCCTTACTGTCTATTATCAAATCCCGCTCGGGATTGCAAATGATAAACGCAGGATTAAGTCTTTGGAGCGGATGCGGCACATTTGACATCAATGCAGTTTGTAGTAGTATTTGATTAGGGGCAATTATGGTAGACGACCACGGGAACAAAGAGCATTTATTGCAGAATATGGAAGAAATGCGCCGGCAGCTCCTGGAAGTCGAAACATGTGAAATCGAATTCCAAAAGATACAGAAGAAGTATGAGAAGCTCCTCGACTCGGCCCCTGACGCCATGATTTTTGTAAACAGGGACCGCGAAATTGTTACGGTCAATGCGCAGTTCGAAACAATGTTCGGATACGGCCAGGGTGAAATAATCGGCAGGGACCTTCATATACTGGTCCCGGAACGTTTCAGGGACAAACACCGCAATCACGTTGAAGATTTTTTTTCCAGTCCCAGGGTGCGTCAGATGGGCGCGGACTTTGAGCTGTATGCCCTGAAAAAAGACGGGACGGAATTCCCCGTCGATATCAGCCTCAGTTATTTGCAGATTGAAGGAGAGCTGATCGCCACCGCAGCCATCAGGGACATTACAAAACGCAAACAGATCGAGGAACAGGTCGAGACGAATTACCACGTCCAGAAAGTCATGAATTCCATGCTGAGGATATCGCTGGAACCGTTGTCGCTCGACGACCAGTTCGGCCGCATACTGGAGCTGATACTCACGGTCCCGCATCTCGCGATGCAATCCAAAGGGGCCATTTACGTAGTGGAAGAAGACAAGCCGGCCCTCCTCGTAATGAAGGCCCACAGGGGATTTTCAGGGGAGGAAATTTTACCATGTGCGACGGTCCCTTTCGGCAAGTGCCTCTGCGGCGAGGCAGCGGCAGTCGCCGCATTGATCTACTCCGATCAGATTGACGACCGTCACGTGGTCCACTTTGAAGGGATGTTCCCTCACGGCCATTACTGCGTCCCGATCGTTTCCGGAGACAGACGCACCCTGGGATTGATCAACATATTTGTAAAAGAGGGACATAAAAGGATCAACGGCGAAGAGGAATTTCTTACCGCCGTGGCGACTACTCTTGCCGGCGTAATTGAGCACAACCGGACGGAACAGGAAAAAAGGCAGCTCCAGGAGCAGCTCCTGCAGGCTGAGAAACTCGCGGCCCTCGGGAGGTTTTCAGCAAACGTAGCACACGAAATACGGAATCCGCTGACCGCAGTCGGGGGGTTTGCAAGGAGACTGGACAAAAAGGTCCAGGAAGGGACAAAGGAAAAAGATTACGTAAGCTTCATAATATCCGAGGTCAGCAGGCTGGAAGTCATCCTGAGGAATGTGCTTACTTACTCAAAGGAGGTCAAGCCGCAGCTTGAGGAATTCGATATCCGTGACATCCTTGACAGGGTGCTGAGTTTAAATGAGGAGGCTTGCCGGGAGAGGGACATTTCAATAAATAAATCATACGGCGATGCGCCCCGGGTCCTCATTGATAAAGAACAGGTGCTTGAGGCGGTCGAAAACCTTATCCTGAACGCGATAGATTCCATGCCTCGGGGCGGCACGCTCACTGCCGCAACGGACGTGGAGACGCACGAGGACAGGCCTTATGTGTGCGTAAGGATAAGCGACACCGGCATCGGAATCCCGGAAGACAGATTAAATCTTATCTTTGAGCCTTTTTATACTACAAAGGTGCTTGAGAATGGCACGGGACTGGGTCTCTCCATATCCAAGAAAGTAGTCGAGTCTCTCGGAGGTTTCGTAAAGGTAGAGAGCGCCGTTGATAAAGGCTCCACCTTTACGCTCTGTTTCGTCTTGAGACCGGAATAAGGACCTTGAAGGCAAACGCAGGGTGTGCTCAAGGTCCTTTTGAGAATGGATTGAATTCCGGGAGGACGACCGGAATTCACGTTACTCGAGTTTTGACATGAAGTTGTCGTATAATTTTTTCACGTAAGCCTTCTCCTCATCCGGCCCCATCTCAACGAACCTGTCAATCTTACTGCTCGTCTCCTCCGGTATCTCATCTAAAAATCTTGAAGGGACTGAAGGCGTTTCCTTTCCGTACTTTGTTCTGTGGTCAGTGTATGTAATGTAAAGCTCGTTCATCGCCCTTGTTATTCCGACGTAGAAGAGCCGTCTTTCTTCCTCGATACCTTCATCACTGTAAGCGGATTTTTTGTGCGGGAGGATGTCCTCCTCTGTGCCCGCTATGAATACCACGGGGAATTCCAGGCCCTTTGATGAGTGAAAGGAAATGAGGGTCACGCCGTGCCCGCCTTTTTCCTCCTTCTCTTCGATCATGTCCGTGAGCGCCATTGTCTCAAGGAAACCGTGAATTGAAGGCGAAGCGTCAGTTGACTCGTAATGGGTTATGGACTGGACGAACCCGTCGAGGTTCTCTATCCGGCCGTATGCAGCATCGGGGGTCTTATAGAGTTCGATTAAATAATCCTTGTAACTGATCTCTTCAATGAGCGCATTGAGCGTCATGCCCATGTCCCTGCCCTTCATGAACAAGTCGCGGTAACGGCTTATGAGCTTGAAAAAGTCTTCAGCAGATGCGGCAGCCTTTGGGCTCAATGCGGTAATCCCGCCTGCCTTGCCAAAGGCTTCGAGAAGCCCCGTTGAATCAGAGCGGGCAAAATCCGAAAGCTTGCTGATGGCCGAAGGACCGAGTCCTCTCTTCGGCACATTTGCCGCTCTTAAAAGACTCATGTCGTCGGAAGGATTTGCAATGATCTTGAGATACGCTGCGAGGTCTTTGATCTCAGTGCGCTCGAAATAGCTTGTCCCGCCCACAACAGAATAGGGGATCCTCTTGCTTCTAAGCGCCTCTTCAAAGGGCCTTGAAAATGTATTCGCCCTGTAGATGACCGCCATACTCTCGTATGGAATGCTCTTCCCGTCTTTCATCATCGAGATCCTGTCGGCAACCCACTCCGCCTCGTCTTCGGTATCGACGGCCCTGAATATGTTGACCTTTGTGCCGTCACCCCTTTCCGTCCAGAGGGATTTTTCCATCCTCCTCGTGTTGTTTTTTATCACGCCGTTTGCAGCCTTGAGTATATGGCTGAAGGACCGGTAGTTCTGTTCAAGCCTCACAGTCACAGTGCCGGGGAAGTCTTTTTCAAAATCGAGGATATTCCCGATGTCCGCGCCCCTCCATCCGTAAATGGACTGGTCGTCGTCGCCGACAACGCAGAGGTCCTTCCTCTCTCCGGCCAAAAGTTTGATGAAATTATACTGGACGCGGTTCGTGTCCTGATACTCGTCTACCATTAAATATCTGAAACGCTCCCTGTATTTTTCGAGTACGACGGGATGCTCCCTGAAAAGTTTCAGCGTAAGCAGGAGGAGGTCATCGAAGTCGAGGGCATTCATGGACTTCAGCGCCTCGCAGTATCGCGGATGAATTATCTCCGAGGCCTCTTCCACAGGGTCACCGGGAGCAGGGGACTCAGTCGATGTAAAATCATTCTTCGCCCTGCTTATCCTTTCGAGTATGGACTCCGCCTTGAAACTCTTATCGTAGAACCTGATTTCCGACATGATGTTCCTCAGGAGTGAAACCTGGTCCGATGTGTCGTAGATAGTGAAGTCCTTTCTGTAACCGATGTGCTCTATCTCGCGTCTCAAAATCCTGAGGCAGAGGGAATGAAATGTAGAGATGACCGGCGAGCCGTTCCCGCCCTTTACCATGGTCTTTACCCTTTCCTTCATCTCCCTCGCGGCCTTGTTTGTAAAAGTGACTGCCAGGACAGACCCTGCCGGGACGCCTGTGTGTATGAGGTAAGCTGTCCTCATTGTTATCACCCTCGTCTTGCCCGAACCTGCCCCGGCGAGGATGAGGAGCGGGCCGTCAGTGTGCAGTACAGCTTCCTTTTGCCTTGGATTAAGGCGCGCTATTTCTCTGTAGATGTCCATGTGTGTGCCCGGTTATACGTTAAAAAGAAAATGCATCACATCGCCGTTAGAGACGACATACTCCTTGCCTTCCGTGCGAAGTTTGCCTGCAATGCGCGCCCCGGCTTCTCCCTCATGCTCAATAAAACTGTCATACCCTATGACCTCGGCCCGGATAAAACCGCGTTCGAAATCATCGTGAATTACTGCGGCGGCCTTCGGCGCCTTCCATCCGCGCTCGATGGTCCAGGCACGGACCTCTTTGACACCGGCGGTAAAATAACTGATCAGACCGAGTGCGTGATAACCGTGGTTAATTATCTGGTCGAGCCCGCCTTCAGATACGCCGAGGGCTTCGAGAAATTCATTGCGCTCTTCATCGCTCATCCCGGACATTTCCTCCTCGATCTTTGCGCAGATCTTCACCGAATGTGAATTCTGTTCTGCCGCAAACTTATGGACAGCCTTAACATGTTCGTTGTCCTCACCAAGGCCTTCTTCATCGACATTGGCCGCGTATATCACCGGCTTCATAGAGATGAGGCGTATTTCTCTGATCAGCTCCATGAAAGCATCTGAGTCGCGTTCATTAAAACTGCTTGCAGGCTTGCCGGTGTTGAGATGATCGAGCGCCCTCCTTGCCATGTCGAGCAGCGGCTGAATTTTTTTATCTCCCCTTGCCTGTTTATCAAGGCGTGATATCCTGTTTTCAAGTGTCTGAATATCGGCGAGTACCAGTTCTGTGTTGATAACTTCAATATCGCGCAGCGGACCAACGCTGCCGTCAACGTGAATTATCGATTCGCTTTCAAAGCATCGAACAACATGCACGATCGCCGACGTTTCCCTTATATGCGAAAGGAACTGGTTGCCGAGTCCTTCGCCTTTTGAAGCCCCCCTCACAAGACCCGCAATGTCGGTAAACTCCACAATCGCGTTCTGTATCCTTTGAGGATTTACGATGTCCGACAGCCGGTCCAGGCGCTTGTCCGGAACAGCAACTATCGCCTTATTGGGTTCTATGGTGCAAAACGGGTAATTTGCAGCCGCGGCATTCTGGGCCTTGGTGAGCGCATTGAACAGTGTCGATTTCCCCACATTCGGAAGGCCGACGATTCCTATACTTAAAGCCATGATGATCTCCTTCAATAATTTATTTAATTCAAGTTATTGCTGCATGAAATATGGGAAGAAGGTAATGTTAAAGCGAGGCATCAAAAAGGGGTTTGGTGTACCCTTGATTTCAAAGCATGCTGTTTACTACTTCCTGTATTTTCCCATCAATCCGATAAAGACGACTTACAGTTTACTACAAAGCTGCTGAATATTTCTAATCCTCTGTAAGGACGAACGGTCGTTCGCCCTTACGTGCTTCCGGATTCCCGCTCAAAAGATTGCCAACAGTAGGTGCTTTAGGCACGGGGATGACAACTTAAAACAAACCCTACGTACCCTTCATCCAAGACAGCTCTCCACAGCCTTTATGGCATCGGCTGCCGAGCTCGTTATACCGCCTGCATATCCCGAACCTTCACCTATCGGGTACAGGTTTTTTATATTTACGGACTCGTATTTTTCGCTGCGTTTAATTCTTACCGGACAGGACGTCCTTGTTTCCGCGCCTAACAATATCGCGTGATCTGAAACAAATAATGGGTAATACTCTTTCCATTCATTAAATGCTGACAAAAGTGCGCCGCCAATAAATGCCGGGAAGATCTCTTTCATATCCGCGGTCTCAGCCCCCATCCTGTAAGAATTTTTATTCAAGTCGGCAGTGACTCTCCCGTGCAGAAAATCCATCAGGTTCTGAGCAGGGGCCCTCCATCTTCCGCCTCCGGCATTAAATGCCTTGCGCTCTATTTCCTTTTGGAACTCAATGCCGGCCAATGGGTCCGTTGCTCCATAATCATCCGTATGACAGGTCACAACGATTGCTGAATTGGAGAATGCCGAGGCCCTGCCCGAGTAGCTCATACCGTTTACAACCAGCAGGCCCTCTTCAGATGAAGCATTTATTACCTCACCCCCGGGGCACATGCAGAAGGAATAGACCCCACGCCCTATTTTTCGATTGGTGTATGTGAAAGAATAATTGGCGGCCCCTATGCCGGGGAAGTCCTTATATTTATCTCCATATCTTATGAGATTAATGATCTCAGCGGGATGCTCTATTCTCACGCCTATGAAGATCGGCTTCTGCTCAATGGCAATGCCTTTATCGCGGAGCATTTGAAATGTATCACGCGCGGAATGTCCCGGCGCAAGAAAGATAATTGAAGAACGATATTCCATATTCCCGTTTATCACGAAGCCTATGGCGCTGTCGTCTGAAATAAGCAGGTCCGTCATTTTTGAGTTGTAATGTATCTCGCCGCCTCTATCGAGGATATAGCTCCTCATGTTTTTTACTATCCTGCACAACACATCTGTCCCTAAATGGGGTTTACTGATGTACCTTATTTCTTCAGGCGCGCCGAATTTAATGAAAGTATCCAGCACCCTGTCCGCATATCGCGAATTCTTTGGCCTGGAAAACAGCTTCCCGTCCGAATATGAACCGGCCCCGCCTTCGCCGAACTGGATATTTGACTCAGGGTCCAGTTCTCTTTCTTTAATAAATCGTTGAACATCGATGGAGCGCTCTTCTATTTTTTTGCCTCTTTCAAATATCAGAGGTTTAATCCCGTGATCAATAAGCTCAAGGGCTGCGAACATACCCGCAGGACCAAAGCCTATTATGATGGGCCTCTCCATGATGTTCGCTGGTTTATTGTTCGGTTTTATTTTTTCCGCGTAGGCCGGAAAGTGCTCGCTGTTTTCGAAGCTGTCAGGAACGCTTACCGCTATTGAGATGTCGTAGTAGAACTGTTCTTTACTGCCCGCGTCAAGTGACTTGCTCAGGATTTTAGTGAATTGAATATCGTCTTCGCTGATGTTCAGCTTTTGCGAAGCGGCCCTTACATATTCATCCACCCCGTCCTTTTCAACCGGTAGCCGCAGATTGCTTATTATCAGGTCCAGAAGTCGCCTCCAACTTTTTTGTTACTCCGGCAATTAAATCGTCATTCCCGCTTGTCGGGAATCCTTGCTAAAGAAAGATGCCGGACAAGTTCGGTACGAATCTCTGACCGGCATGACTCCGGGTTGTTAATTGCCGTAATAATTGATATACAGTGACATAATTATTGCATTAAATGGTGGTTTAATGTAGGGGCGAACAGCCGTTCGCCCTCCTATTGCGTTAAATGTTACAATGCTTCATGACTCACGAAAAATCAACATTTGCGACCGTGGAGATTCCTCCCTATCTTGTGAACAAACATTATGACGACCGCTATTTCGATGTGGTCAATGCACTTGAAGAAGCGAAGCACATCTTTTTTCAGGGCACGGGAATCATGGATGTCCTTTCTGCCGCAGGCCCGGGGCGAAAAGAGTTCATTATAGGTGAAACCGGCTTCGGCGCAGGCCGTCTGCTCATCGCCCTCATGGATTTTCTGGACAATTGCGGCATCACTGATATCGCTGTCACCTACAATTCCGTTGAGCTGCATCCGGTCACTTCCGAACGGATGGCTTCCATTCTCAGTGGATTCAGGACAGAGGCCGGTCCGCTCATTGACCTGCTTGTCCAGGCCTACAGCCGCGTTGAAATTTCAAGACCTGGGTGGCATAAGATACACCTCACCCGGCCTTTCGGCATCGTGACCCTGGACCTCTGGATCGGCGAGGCGCTTGAAATGGTCCATGCACTCACAACTCCCTGTGACGCATGGTTTCTGGATGGTCATGGCCCAAAGAAAAACCCCGCCATGTGGCGGTATGAGCTTCTTATGGCAATCGGAGAAAAAACAGTGCCCGGCGGGACCGTTGCCACATTTACAGTTGCCGGAGAAGTTCGACGCGGACTTACTGATGCCGGGTTTACTGTTGAACAGCGACCTGGGTTTGGCGGGAAGAAAGCGGTGCTTAAGGGGATGAAGTTGTAGGTGCGGGTATTGCAGACAAAAAGGGTCCCTATTTATTCCTCTGTGTATCTGTAAAGAGAGTAGACCTGACCCTGCTCGCTGTGTAATTTCAGACGAGCTCGTGCTCCATTTGTTAAGCAATTATTTGAACGGGTTATATCAGTTCTATTTTAATAAAAAAGACTGTTTCTGCTATACTCTTTTTGTTGCTTAATAATAATATGGATTGACATAGAGTGAATCAATAACGATGGCAAAAACAACAAAACGCAAACCACGCAGACAAGCCCCTGCTCATGCAAGCAGTATGATTCACGAAGACCAGATAAATTACATTGCCGCAACGCCAAGAAAACAGCGTGTTTCAACCGTAGCTGCGTCCAGGAAATATGCGGTCGCGTTTGTCAGCGGTGCCAAAAGCATTGCTAAGGGCTGGTTGAAAACATTCAATTTGGAAAACGCTGTTGGTTTCGGACTGCCGGAAATCGATGACCGCTATCATATTTGGCGCGTTCCCTTAGTGAAGTCGGGAACAAAAGAAAGAATCGGCGAAGTTGTCATTGATGCATATACTTCACTGGTTTCCGTCAATGAAACTACCGCACCAGAAGTTATAGAAGCCCGATTGCTTGGCCGGAACCCGGCAGAGAAACTTACACAGCGCGCAAACGGCAATTCTACGCAAAGCCTGATTTCATTTATTCGTAACACCATAATTTTCGGCGATAGTGAACAGGCGTTATTGGATATGCCATCTCAATCGGTGGATTTAGTATTCACCTCGCCGCCCTATTACAACGCACGTCCGGAATATGAAGACTACCTTTCTTACGAAAGCTATTTACTCAAAATGCGCCGAATTATCCACAATTGCCACCGAGTTTTAGGCGAGGGTCGTTTCTTTGTTATGAATATCTCTCCTGTTTTGATCCGGAGAGCAAGTCGCAACGAAGCATCCAAGCGAATAGCAGTACCTTTCGACATGCATAAAATCTTCATTGAAGAAGGTTTCGATTTTATTGACGACATTCATTGGGTTAAGCCAGAAGGTGCGGGCTGGGCTACCGGACGCGGACGCCGTTTTGCCGCAGACCGCCAACCACTTCAATATAAAGCGGTTCCCGTTACAGAATATGTTTTGGTCTACCGTAAACACACGGACAAATTGATCGATTGGAACATTCGAAATCATCCAGATCAACGAGCAGTAAAGGAGTCGAAGATCACTGGGGAATACGATACAACTAATCTGTGGCGTATCCATCCAGCGTTTCATTCAGAACATCCGGCGGTTTTTCCAATAGAACTGGCTAAAAGAGTCATCAAGTACTACTCTTTCAAGAACGATGTTGTGTTAGACCCGTTCGCAGGGACGGGAACCGTTGGACGTGCTGCCGCAAGCCTGGATCGTCGGTTTGTGCTAATAGAAAATGAACCTAAATATATTAAAATCATTTGCACAGAGATGCCGGATTGGTTGGGTGCTGCTACGAAGGATGTTCTTTTCATCGGCTGTCAAGCGCCAGACACCGCATCTATTTTACTATAATGAAATCTACCTCCATTAATTTGTCCGATTTGCTGCCAAAAAACTTTGACGCTTTGCTCGAATGCAAAGGGGTAACTTTCATCAAGCGGGCGGGCGAAGACAGTGTTCGGCAAGTTGTTATTGATGTCCTTTGCGGAAACAACCTTCGCGCGTCCACAGAACATTTGACTCGCCTGCGGCTGGGGAAACTAAATGCTGCCACATTTATGGTCTATTTGTTGGGAGTACACGCAGTTAAAGAATTTGGACGCACAATTCCTCTAATGGCCTTTAAAACTATCACTGGACGAGCCTCTAAATCAGAAAAGGAACTCTGTCAATGGATGATCGGGCTGACGAAAAAAGGCGTCCAAAACATTTTGCGCGATGACAAAAAGCAACTTGAGAAATATACAGAATCTTTTGCCGCCAATTTGAAGGTGCTCGCCACAGAGACCGAGAAGGAATCAGGCAAATTACAATGCTGCGTCAAATATGCCAATGGCAAGGAGTCAGTTCTGGATTGGCACGATATGTTGAGTTTGTTCTGCACAATTGGCAGCCAAACTCTGGCTATTCGCGGCTCAGAAAAGAGCACTTATGGGAAACTTTTCGAAAGACTCGTCTTGGGCAGTGTGCTGGTAGCATTGGGATTTGAGCAAACCATATATCCGCCAAAGAAAACTTCAAAGGTGTTCTGGCTCTCAAGTAAAATCGGTGAGCGTGAAGCCGATGCAACTTTGTTAGTCGCTCCAGGACAGGCAGTTCGTTTTGATCTGGGCTTTATTGGTCGCGGGAACCCAGAAATTACGAAAGACAAGGTCTCACGTTTTGAACGTAATCTGGAAATCAACAAGCAAACATATCACTCTGCTACGTGCATTATTGTTGACCGAGTAGGTGACGGATCGGGATTAGAGGAACAGGCCAAACGTGCCGGAGCGCGAGTGATCCAAATGAGTATGAGCTACTGGCCTATAGAACTGGCGAAATGGCTTTCAACCAAGTTCGAACATGAATCTGATATTGCTAATTGCAATGCGACGAAATTGCCTGCCCTTTTGAAGAAAAAACTTGCTGCTGTGTCGTTCGAGAATTTTGTCCGAGGGCTCACTATCTGCGAGGCGGGAAACGACTTGGATACTTAAGATATGGATACTTAGCTCTGTCCTAAACTTTTCATCTTACCTCAATTACCGCCGGGCGTTTTTTTGTCGTGGTTTGATTACTGAAGGACAGTCAGCAGACCTTCCAGCTCTTCCTCAAACTCTTTTGTCCTGCCTTCAACCTCCGCGCGCAGCAGGTCAAGCTTTGAAAAAAGGGAGTCGAGTCCGGCCTTTGAATCGTGGAGCTTTTTTGTGAGTATTTTAATGGCTTGCCCGTCATTCTTAAGGTAGGCCTCTATAATTTCCCGGTTGTCCCGCTCGATCATTTCTTCCAGCTTAACAATTTCTTTTTCCGCTTCATCAATGCTCTTTTGCAGGGCGCCCATTGTTTTTGATTTTTTATTCAGCAGCTCCGCCCGTTCTCGCCTGAGCTGTTTTTTATTGATGGAATTGTTCCGGGACTTCGGTTTTTTGAGGCGGGACACACCGGAATCATTTTCACTCTTCCAGCCGACACGGTCAAGGAAGTCCTGATACGTTCCTTCGAATAAAGTCACTTTCCCATCATCAAAGACAATCAGGCGCGTGGCCAGCGCGTGAAGCATCATTTCACTGTGAGTCACTATAATTACAGAGCCGTTGAACTCAGCCAGGGCCTCAACCAGGGAATCATTGGATTCCATATCAAGATGGTTTGTCGGCTCATCCAACACGAGCATGTTGGAGGGGCTGACGAGCAGCTTGCCAAGCAGCACACGGCTCTTTTCGCCTCCGGAAAGGACACTGATCTTTTTTAACGCATTGTCCCCGGGAAACATCATAATGCCGCAAATTTTGCGGGCCGCGCCCCGGCTGCCGTCGGGATGCACGTCTATAATTTCTTCTTCAACGGTTTTGTGCAGGCTGAGGCGGTTTATATTGGTCTGGCCGAAATAGGCCATCTGCAGCTGATCATGATGACTGACATCGCCGGTTTTGGTTTTCAGCTCTTTTGCAAGCAGATTCAGCAGTGTTGTTTTTCCCTTGCCGTTTTTGCCGATAATGGCTATGCGGTCCTTCTTTCCCACTGAAAAGCTCAAACCGTCAATCAGGGGAGGACCGTCACTGTCAAATGAAAAAGATATGTCCCTTACCTCCATCAGCATTTTCCCTGTAAAAGACGCTGACCTGAACGCAAAGTCAAGATTCCTTATCTCCGTCAATTTTTCAAGGCTCCCTTTTCTCTGCAGGGCCTTTACCCGTGACTGAACGGCCCTGGCCTTGCTTGCCTTTGCCCTGAACCTGTTTATGAATTCCTCTGTTTCCCTGCGCTTCTTGTCATCATTCACCCTGGTCTTCTCGTGTATCTCTTCCTCCATCAGCAGCTGCTGATATACCTTGTCGGTCGGTCCGGCCTCTTTCCGCATCTTGCACCGGTGGATGGCCATCGTGTGCGTAGTCACGCCGTCCATGAAATCACGGTCATGGGTAATAATTATGAGCTCCTTCTTCCAGTTGCGCAAAAACTGTGTAAGCCAGCGAAGCGAGATAATATCAAGGTAGTTGGTAGGCTCGTCGAGCAGGAGAAGATTGGGGTCGGAGACGAGCGCCTTTGCAAGATTTAAACGGACCTGGTATCCCCCTGATAAATCCAGTGGATTGAGACTGAAATCTTCCAGGGTAAAACCGAGTCCCGTAAGAATGATTTCCGCCTTATATGTCTCATCGATGCCGTCCTCGTTGTCCCGGAGACTCAGGCACGCCTCCTTCAGCACAGTGTCTTCAGAGAAGCTGATATGCTGTGACAGATGACCTATCATATATCCGTTTGGAATGCTGATACATCCTGAATCAGGGTGTTCCTGCCCTAATATCATTTTAAAGAGAGTGGTTTTGCCGTGCCCGTTTCTGCCGACAAGGCCTACGCGTTCACCCGGATTAAGGGTAAAACCGGCCTTCTCAAAAATGACCTGACGACCATAACATTTATCCAGGTTATTTACCTGTATCATAATTATCCCTTCTTTGTTCCGGAACAAATTGCTATCGGTTTTAAACAGCCCAGGCGGTTGAAACAGGTGGAACGGACCTTTTACTTTTCGCTCTTCCGGACATTCGCGGTTTAATTCAGGCAGCGGATTACTATACCTTAAATCTGATAAAAAAAGGAAATACGCGGAGCCGTGCCCATCCCGATTTTTATCTGAACACAAGTCTTGAAACTTTTTGAAATAAAACGGGTATAATATCTGACCCCGGAAGGTAATTCCATTTAAATCTAATATGAAGGAGTTAAAAAATGGCAGAAGCAAAAGGACTGAACAAACCGGTAAAGCTGAAAAAAGATCTTGCGGAGTTTCTTGGAGCAACGGAACTTCCCAGGACGGAGATCACCAAAAAACTGTGGGACTATATTAAAGCGAATAAACTTCAGACTAAGACCGAAAACGGAAAGCCCGAGAACGCAGGCAAGTTTATTGTGGCAGACGCTAAACTGCTCCCGATCTTCAGAAACACAAAATCCACAAGCAAATCAGGCGCGCTCACTGACCTTACAAATCTGAATGAAGGCCAAACGATCAACATGATGCAGATGGCCGCTGTTGTTGCTGCAAACATAGAATAATAGAATAAGCCGATAGCGCCGGGCCTGCACATGAATAACGCAGGCCCGGCGCTGCTTGCAGTTCAGACCGGAGAATTATTATGACCAATAATGATATCCTGCGCCGTGTCCGCTACGCCTTCGACTTTAACGATTCGAAGATGATCGCGTTGTTCGGCCTGGCTGATCATCAGGTAACGCGGGAGCAGATCAGCAATTGGTTAAAAAAAGATGATGACCCCTCGTATCAGGAATGCAGCGACTCTGAGATGGCGATCTTCCTGAATGGTTTAATTATCGACAGACGAGGCAAAAAAGAAGGGCCGCAACCCGGGCCGGAGCAGCGTTTGACCAATAATATCATTTTCAAAAAATTAAGGATCGCATTAAACCTGAAGGCCGAAGACATATTGGAAATTCTGGGCCTTGCCGGCATGCGCATCAGTGAACACGAATTGAGCGCGTTTTTCCGCAGGCCGGACCATAAACACTACCGTGAATGTAAAGACCAGGTCCTGCGCAATTTCCTGAAAGGTGTACAGCTTAAATATCGCCCTGATACGGCGATGTGATGCATTTTCTTTTCAACGCGTAAAAATATGTCCGCAGGAGACAATAAAATGAATCCACACGCAATCCCCGATGAGGTAATATTTAATCTTTGCACAACGGTCCTTCCCGGTTTCCGTAAGATCATGAAGAACCTTGAAGGAGTTGATCACGAGCTGTCTTCCCATGCTTTTGCCCTGCACCTTATGGAATTAGGGAGAGAGCAGATGTCCGAGGTTGCCGACCCGAGCGAGAAGGACGTTGAGCTGATGACCGGATATATAGAGTCACTGGATTATGATAATGCGGAGAAGGCTTTTTTCACCGCATTTGCCGGCGGCTGCGTACTGGGGCTGGTAATCATAAATGAACTGGCCCGGGAGGATTTCAGCAGGGCGCTCCGCCTGATAGAGGATTTTACCCGGAAGGAGTTTTAGCGGGGCCACTTCTGATATCTGCATCTATGTGCTCTGGTTTTTTGTATTGTTGTCTTTACCTGTGAAATCTGTGGATATCCCTGTCGTTTTTAGGTTAGTGGAACTTTTCCCTGCTTTTCCGGGTTGTTTTCTTTGGAGAAGCTTTTCTCTCTTTAGCTACAGCAGGTTTGGCGGGCCTGACTTTTTCCGACCTTATGGCAATGTCCTCTTTAGTACCAAGCGCCGGGCCTTGTACCTCTATCTCTTCGACTGCGGTTGCATAATTTTCCTTGTCCCGCCCGGCAAACCTCGGCATTGTTCCTTCAACCTCTTCAAGGATCTCCTTTTCCGCAATCATCGGTTCTTCTCCTTCGGGCTCCTCTATGTCCTGACTGGCATGTCTTGTAAGCACTATCCTCTCAGCATCAATCCAGTTCTCAAAATCTCTGCCGCCGATGCCTCCACTTTTTTTATAGAGTTCATGAGCCACCTTTGCTATTTCTTCATGCAGGTCCATTTATTACCTCCCGTATATTACTTTATAAAACTATATCACGTCTGTAATACAATTCAACTCCGATATGAAACAGTCAATATCCCCTCTCGTTCACGGTGAACATGCAGGCCCCGGAATATACAAGCCCGGTCGAGCCGTCGATGCTGAGAAAGGTCCCTTCTCTCACCTCATAGTTTCCTATGACGGCATAAGGAGTGCCGTCCTCATCAGTCATAATGGCCATGTCCGGACAGCCGACGACAGCGGTGAGATCGAATTTCTGCGAGAGGATCGCGGCATGAGATGTTGCACCGCCGACAGATGTAACGATGCCGTCTATCTCCGGCATCACCGATACATCCTGGGTGCTCGTCTCTTTTCGGAGGAGTATGATCGGCTGTTTTGTGTCGTCCCGCAGTCTGCGGACCCGTCCCGGAGCAGCGGCAAAGGCGGCCACCCCGCTGAGCGCCCCGCCGTTCATCCCGACGCCCCGGCCGATCACGTTTGATTCCATTTTGCATATCTCGTGGAATTTTTTTGTAAGGCCCCTGTGAAACTCCATCCTCCTGGTCTGAAGTATATATATCGCTCTCTTACCGTCGCCTGTGACATAAACGGATTCCACCTCCTGAGGGATGCCGCCCATCGCGGCTTCTATTTTGTCCGATACTTCCCTGTACAGGTTGAAAAGCGCCGGGTCGTTCTCTTCGAGACTGTCGCCCCGGTCCGACTGTTCACGCGCAAGCGGACGGTTGATCATTCTCCCGTATACAATGTCGTCACCGGTTGCCGACTCCCTGATCTCGCCATATATCCCTTTTTCGAGGCCCTGCGGCTTCCTTGTGAAAAAGACGGCGGCGCCCGCGCCCCTTTTGTTGCCGTATATCATCTGCATGAGCGTCACGGACGTTCCCCAGTGGTCCGATACGTTCATTGCTTCCCTGAATTGAACGGCCCTTTCGCCATACCACGATTTATAGACCGCCTTTATGGATTGGCTCAATTGCTCAAATACGTCCGAAGGTATTTTATGTCCCTTGCCGGACAATATGCCGAGATATCCGGAGACGATCTTTTTTATGCCTCCGGCGTCAAGGTCGCGTATCTCATTCACATGGCAGTGATTCAACACCTCATCCTTCAGCGCTTCAAAAAGGTCCGGCTCCGCTTCAAAGACGACGGCAGCATACTGCTCCACAAATCTCCTGTATGAATCCCATGCGAGCCATTCATCGCCTGAAGCCCCGATGAACCCCTCAAGTGTCTCGCTGTTGATGCCGCAGTAGAGTATCGTTGAAAGCATCCCCGGCATTGATATATACGAGCCGCTCCTTACGGAAAGAAACAGGGGATTATGTCTGCCGCCGAATCTGCAGCCGGTGCGCGTCTCTATTACCCTGACCGCCTCCCTGAGCGACTGCATAAAATCTTCGGACCCTGAATAGTCTTCATACGTTTTTGTCATTGCCGAAGAAAAGATGCTCCCATGAGGCACCGTCAGGCCGAGCTCTTTGAGCACGACAAGATTTTTTGCCTTGCTGCCGATAAACGGGGCGAGGCGCGCGGCATCTCCGGATGACAGATCATGCAGCGAAAACCATTCCCTTTTCTCTTCTTCATACTCCGCAGGCCCGGCCTCGATGTCTTCCCCGTTCCTGACCGCGGACAAAAGCGCCTTTATTAAACTGTTCAGCAGCCTGTCAAGCTCCTCGGTCCCCGTTACATTGCTTATCATGTCCCGCATGATGACATCCGAGGCCTTGTTGACAAAGTTCTCATCATGGACACCAATGCTTTTCAGGAAGGGAGGAAGGTCTTCAGGGCCGCATGTCGCTAATATTTCCATAAGGGGCCCGTGAAACGTCCTGTATAGAAGCTCCACCATCCATGTGAGCTCCTTCTGCCAGAGCCTGAGCAAGTCGATCACCTGCGAGAGATGGAGCCTGTTTGTCTTTATGATCGCGACAACCTCCGAGACGACCGCGTTGCCGAGGTCCTGGTACCTGAAAAACCGGTCGATCCCGCCGAGGCCCATTAAGCGCTCCTGCAAAGCATCCGCGTTTAAACTTCCACCCTTTGCCCCGATCTCCACGATCATCTCCTCAAACAGCAGGCGCACCCGTTCTTCCAGCCTGAAGGCATCGGCAAGCGCGTCGAACTTGGGTTCGTGATAGTAGCCCATCACGGAAGGAATGCCGAAGGCTATGTGCCTTTTGAAAAACAGGGACTCCTGCGGCTCCGTCTTCTGCGGCGATGTGAAAATTTCTTTGAGTTTATTCAGACGCTCCAGCATATCTGAAAATCCGGTCGCAGGATGTTCCGCATGTGCAATGCCGCTCAGGGAATACTTCTTCAATATTTCCCCGTAGAGACGGCATACGAGGATTATCTTGCCTCTTATCTCCTCTGAAAATTGCGCTGTCTGAAGATGCATCTCAAATGTCTCATCGGAAATGGAAAGGATTTTATGGAAATCGATGTCCCGCCCGTCGAAGATCCCAAGCTCCTCAAAAAGCGGCCTCAAGGCCGAAGAATAACTCTTCAGCAATTCAGGATTTAAATTAATGCGGACTTCCTCCGGTACCCTGCCTTTCAAGACATCCGCATCGCCGCGCACCCAGGCGCTTATAACGGCCTCTATGATGGGAATATTGTTTGTGCTCGCGTTGGCATGGACCTGTTTTCGTAAAAAATAGATGACGGGGTCATTCCCCCATGAATCTATTTCAGTGGAAAGCTCCCTGATCCTGCCCGAGGCGCCTACCTCGTTGAAGTAGACGGGGAGCCTTTTCAGCAGCATGTGATGGAGCAGAAAGTCCTTTCCCGTGTCCACTGAATTCAGATACGCGGAGACCTCCCTCTGGAATAGCCTGTCATCAGGAATAAATACTCCGCTTACATGGAGATTGCATATCAGATGGACCAGCACATCACGGAGCTTTACCGGCTCAAGCCCCACAACAGTGAGAAAACCCGACAGCCTTTTCAGGTGGAGGGGGTTGGTCAATTCGGCCCAGGTCTCATCGGAAAAACCCGCTATCCCCGGGGGCGGCACTTTTATTTTTTTCAGGATGTTTTTATATGTCTCTATAAGGTCGGGGCCGCCGCTTTTGAGAATGAGTCCGGCCACATCCCTGTTGAAGACGATATCGTCCTGCATCCCGGTCCTGCCGAGGGTAACGAGCAGACCCGCGCAGGCAACGTTCCGCTTCAGGGACAAGAGCCTCTTCATCAGCTCCTTGAAACTTATAATAGCCGGCCCGCGGACGTCCCTCAACCTGCTTAAAGACTCTAACTCTCCAATGGCCGTCGCCAGTGTTCCGTCATCTATTTTCTCAGCACCTTCATTTAAAACCGTGAAGAATGCCCTGGTCATCCCCATGCGGTCAAGAACGCCGACATCGAGGCTGTGGATTATGCCGATAATCTCCGGAAGCAGGGCGCCTTTGTTCAGCAGGTCTTCGGCGTTCCCGATCTTTTCGATCAGAACTTCCCTGCTGCCTTCAGAAAATTCTTCCAATTGTAAAACACTTTTTTCATCGAGGCGGCTTTTAAGCGCCGCGATCGTCTCCTCACGTATTACCGGCGCAGACCGCGCCTCTGTCGCGATTGAGGACAAAAGTATTTTGACGAGAGGGACCAGATCAGACCCCGGCAGTTTTACGTTTATAAGGCTTATGACCCGCAGGACCTGCCTGGGCCGCGAAAAGAGGTTTGTCCGCGCGGAGCATGCCTCTGCCAGCCAAGTGTCGACTACAGTCGCCAGCCGTGCGTTTTCGGTCTCATTTTCGAGCGGTAATTCAATGAACGAAAGGGCGTTGGACAGCGCCCGCTCCTTCGAACCTTCGCCGGCATATTCGCAGGCCCTGAAAAGAAAGCGGGACAATAGTCGGTGCCATACATAGAATGCGTCCCTTATATACCAGAAAAGATTTTTTGAGAAGCTGTTTATGTCCTCCGAAAGTGGTCCCCAGTTCTTCTTCGTTGAAAATATCGCTGAGATGAGAGACTCGGCCTTTTTCCTCAACCCTTCCTGTTCCCTGACGGATTCACCAAGTATCTTGAAATTCGTCCCCTGAAGGTCCGCCGATATTTCAAGCGCCGAGACGTACAGACCGCCCATCTCCTCTTTCTTCAGAAGGAACGTGCCGATGTGCCTGCCGTTTTGGACCACATCGAGCTGCAGATTCCTGGCGTCTTCGATGACCGCAGGGGCGGCCCTGAGATGGAAATACCCGTCTGTTATCTCATCCCTCGTTATTTCTGTCCCGCCCTGGATAAGGCATATAAAATACTTTCCGGCCGGCATAGGGATAATCGTCCCCTCAAAGTTGACTGTCCCTCCTCTTTCAGACATGCAGAAATCCTTCATAACGAGGGCCGTGATCGTCCCCTTATATCCTGTGGCGATAGTGCCCGTCAGATAGTCGAGGGAGCATATGTTGAATGAGTCATCCATGGTGAAAAAAGGAGACGGTTATTTTATTTGGGAAGGATGAAATAGAAATTGTTTCCGTAATGGGTCGGCTCATAACCCGCCACCCCGCCGTGTATCTCTACGGCGTTTTTGATGAAGGACAGGCCGTGACCGGTGCCGGGCTGGGTCGCTACGTTGTTGCCGCGATATCCTTCCTCAAACAGTTTCTCCCTGTCTTCGAGGGGGATATGCGGACCGGTGCTGAAGACATTGAATTTTACGCCGTCCCTGCCCTCGCCGAAAAAATCCTTTTTGATCTCGTGCCCGTAAGAGATATATTTAAGCGTCTCGCCCGAATCGCCCGTTACGGACTGGGTGTATTTGACCGCATTCGAAAAGAGATTTGCATAAACCTGCGCTATCAGTCCCACATCGACAACGGTTATAATTTCGGCTTCGGGGATGCCGCTGAGACGGTCATTGACTGAGATGCCCATCTTTCTGAACTGCTCGATATACCTCTCGATCTGAGGCTGTACGACATCGATTTTAATGTTGCAGGGCTTTGTGCGAAGTGTGAGCCGGCCCTGGTCGAAATGACTTTTCCTGAAAAGCGTCTCGATAAAGAGACTCATGTTCTTGTAATGCTTCTCTATATTCTCCAGCTCCGAATTCAACCCCTGGTTTATATCGGTCATCTCCTTAAGAAAATTTTTCATGCAGGCCTCGTCGCAAAGCCCCCCCGATGATTTTTCGGCGAAGACCTTCTCCATCTCGATGTTCTTCATTATCTTTCTTCTGAGGCCCCTGAGGAAAAGCCTGTAAACCATATTGGGGACTATGATGTTATGCTCGATATCGGCTACAAGGGAGCGGATGAATTTCAGGTGTTCGATGTTCTTCTCGACGAGAAACTTGTTGTGTATGTTGAACCCGATGCGGTTTGCGTACTTCTGGAAGAAAAGGACCCTGTGCTCATCGAGGTCTTTGACGGGATAGATCTCGAGGAAGCCGAGGACATCGTCTTTTGTCTCAAAAGGGAGCTGTTCAATCAGCGGCTCCTTTCCCCGGATCGTCATGACAAGGCTGTTCCTTGCCGTATAATAAGGCCGGGAACCGGGTCTTATATCATCGGGCGGCGGCGAAAACAATACATCTTTCCCTTCTTCCGTCTTGGCAATAAGTATCAGGGAATTAAGTTTGGGGTCCACGATGTAAAGACGCGCGTCGAGGTCAAAAAAACTCCGTGGGATCGCGACGCACAACGCATAAAGGTCCTCGATGCCGTCGAATTCCTGGGCAAGATCGAAAAAGGTCATTATGGCGTTGTTCTCTTCAGGGGTAAAATCATAGACCTCGTAATCTTCTTTTTTGCTTTCTATACGTTCGAGTATGTGTTTTATATTTTCCATAAAATATTGCCGGGGAAGGCCGTAAATCGAAAGGATCAAGAGTCCCGCCCGCCTGCTCAATTCTACCACAATTATAGCATCTTATATCCTGGCCTCTTTCAAGGCTTCTCCGCACGCGCATTTTCTCTGTTCGGGAATCAGGGCAAACGTCTCCTTAAGGAGGGACTTGATTTTTTCGGTCGAGGCCTTCATCGCCTCCATGACTTCCGCTACGGTGAGTTTTCTCCTGTTTATCCCTGCCGCATAGTTTGCGACCACGGAGACACCTGAATAACATATTTCCAGCTCTCTTGCGAGTGAGGCCTCAGGCATGCCGGTCATGCCGACAACGTCTCCGCCGAGCATGCCGAAGCTCCTTATTTCGGACGCGGTCTCAAGCCTCGGCCCTTCAACGGCAACATATGTCCCAGCCTCTTTAACAGAGACACCGGCCCGCTTTGCCGCTTTTAAAAATATTCGCCGGAGCTCGGGACAATAAGGCCCGGTGAAGTCTATATGTACGACCCCGCCCTCGCCGTCATAAAAAGTAGAGGCCCTGTTTTTCGTCATATCCAGTATCTGGTCCAGGATCACGATGTCCCCGGGTTTTAGTCCTTTCCTGATGCCGCCCACCGCGCTGACAGACAGAATTCTTTCGACGCCGAGTTTTTTGAAACCCCAGATATTCGCCCTGTAGTTGATCATATGCGGAGGGATATTGTGATGCTTCCCGTGGCGCGGCAGGAAGATGATTTCTCTGTCGCCAAATTCACCGATCAGATATTGATCTGAAGGTCTGCCGAAAGGGGTGTTGACCCTTTTCGATTTCTTCAGAACGAGGCCCCTGATTTCATATAATCCGCTTCCACCGATTACGCCCGTCTTTGACATAATGCACTCCTTTTATGTTAAATAAAAAAGACCGTAACTTTTAAATTCTAAATAATAAGGCTGAATTAAAGCAAAGGATTTTTTCCGGACTGATATGCCGATAATTCCAGAGGAGCTTTTTTCAAAGATTATTAAACGGGCGCTGTCAAGGGGCGGTGATTATGCGGATGTATTTGCAGAGCATGAGACCCCCCTGTCAATACAGCTTGAAGATGATAAGATTGAGAAGATCGTCTCCGGTTCGGATTCCGGCGTGGGGGTGAGGGTAATTTACGGAGACAGGTCGGCGTATGCTTACAGTAATGATTTTTCAAAAGATTCCCTGTTAGGCATTGCCGATGCGGTCAGCAGGGCCGTAAAGGAAGGCAGCGTAAAAGATGTGGCCCTTGATTTAAGAAAGGCCGTTGCCCCGGTCGATTTCAAAATAAAATACAACCCCCGCAATGTCGGTATAGAAAAAAAGCTCTCGCTTGTAGAAAATGCCAACAAGGCCGCAAGAGGTGTCGGCTCCAGGATCAAACAGGTAACAGTGATTTACAGAGACACCATTCAGAATGTTTGCATCGCAACATCAGACGGGACCATAGCCGAGGATGAACGCATTTATACGGTTGCCCTGGTCCAGGTGGTTGCTTCGGAGGGCGATAAACTTCAGACCGGGTACGAACCGGTCGGAGGATTTGCGGGGTTTGAACTTTTCGAAGAGAACCCGATGGATGAAATAGCAGTTATTGCTGCTCAGAAGGCTGTAACGATGCTGAATGCAAGAAAGGCGCCCGGAGGCAGAATGCCGGTTGTAATTTCAGCCAGGGCGGGGGGTACAATGATTCATGAGGCCATCGGACATGGTTTGGAAGCTGACCTTGTCCAGCAGGGGTTGTCTGTGTATACCGGCAAGACAGGACAACAGATTGCTTCTCCCCTGATTACTATCCTGGATGATTCGACACTTCCAAACAAACGAGGATCCTTCAGGTTCGACGATGAGGGAATCGTTTCGCAGCGGACGGTCCTGGTTGAAAAAGGGGTACTCGTTGGTTATATGTATGACAGGCTGACGGCCATGAAAGACGGTGTCGCATCAACCGGCAATGGAAGGCGCCAGTCATATAAGGACAGGCCGATTCCGAGGATGACCAACACTTTTATAGCTCCAGGTAAAGGTGACCCTGAGGAAATTACAAGATCGGTGGAGAAAGGTCTTTTTGTCAGAAAAATGGGTGGAGGGCAGGTCAACACCGTAACGGGAGAATTTGTCTTTGAAGTCTCCGAGGGCTATATGATAGATAAAGGGAAAATTGGGGAGCCGGTGAGGGGCGCTACGCTTATCGGGAACGGGCCGGAAGTCCTGAAGTCAATCGATATGGTAGGCAACGACCTGGGTTTTGCCATAGGGACCTGCGGTAAGGATGCACAGGGGGTCCCTGTCTCCGATGCCATGCCCACAGTCCGGATCCCCGAGATGGTTGTAGGTGGCGAAGTATAAGGGAAGTTGTGCTTAATATAAACACAATAGATGTATTTATGATACATCTAAAAATATAACCACGCTGTTTTTTCAGGAAAAATCGTTTGGTATCTAATTTGCTATACTTCCTGCTCATAAGCTTTTAAAGGTTAAAGAAGGCCAATTTAAACTCTTGCCGTCAGGTATTCTCTTATGAATATAAGCTTGAGATTATCTTTCGGCCTGTTGAGACAATCCGAAAGAAAGAGTACCAAACAATCAGGATATTTGAGAAGAAATGAGGTTTTTCAGGTCTAAAATGAGGCTGCAGAATACATTAAAAAAAGAAATTGTCATAACAGGCAAAGGTCTTCATACGGGTCATGATATTAATATGAGACTCAGACCCGCGCCAAGGGACACCGGCGTCATCTTTATAAGAATCGACAAGGGAAATACGAAAATCAAGGCGGGCGTAAGCTCGGTCGTCGATACAACTTTTGCCACCACTCTTGCAGCTGAAGGCGTAAGGGTAGGAACGGTTGAACATCTTTTGGCCGCTTTTTCAGGTCTTAATATAGATAACGTATACGTCGAACTTGACGGCCCCGAAGTGCCCATAATGGACGGTAGCGCCCTGTTTTTTGTAAATATGCTGATGGCAGCCGGAATAGCCAAACAGGGAAAAACCGTGTCATTCATAAGGATACTTGAGCCGATAGCCATTATGGAGGGACAAAGCCAGATAGCAGTCACCCCTTACGAAGGCACAAGAATAACGTATCGCCTTTTTTACACACATCCGGCCTTCGGAGAACAAAGACTGGGGGTCGACATCACGAGAATGAATTTCGCTAATGAACTGGCTCCGGCAAGGACATTTGGGTTCTTAAGGGATGTCGAGATGCTGAAATCGAAAGGTTTGGCAAAAGGGGGATCGCTGGAAAATGCGATTGTGCTTGGTGAAAAAGATGTTTTAAACGGTAACAAACTCAGATTCAAGGATGAATTTGTCAGACATAAGATACTTGACGCTGTGGGAGATATCTCATTAATAGGACTGCCGATTTACGGACATATCATCGCAAATAAATCCGGGCATACCCTGCATATTAAACTGCTCAGGAAAATCCTCTCCTGCAGGGAATCATGGGAACTTGTTTCAGAGCCTTTCATTACGCCTTCGGCTTCCGGTGTAGCTGCTCAGGTCTGAGTCAAACGTAAGTTTCATTCTTGTGTACACTAATCAAACGGAATATGCAAAAAAAGAGCTGTCCCATCTATCGAGGATGGGACAGCTTAGCTCCTGAACGATAATGCGTTATTTCTTTTTCTTTGCAGGTGCTTTCTTAGCAGCAGCTTTCTTCGGAGCTGCTTTCTTTTTTGCAGCGGCTTTCTTTGTGGCGGCCATTCGTTTTCACCCCCTTTCCTCTCCCAGTATATGGGAGTAAGTTCTAAAGTCTTCCTAAAAGCAGTATCTTCTTTGTATTTAAAAGCTTTTTGAGATTGCGATCTCCGCTTTTTTTCTTTGTCTTATATTCTGCCTGATTCATTATTGTATGGCGAATTTCCCTGCCGAATCTTTTTTCAATGTCCCCGAGAATTTTGTCTATATTGTTTGAATCGGAGACAACAAACAAATCAAGCGAAGGGAGATTTGTATCGTCCACATACGGTCCGTATATAAAGGAGGCTTTTGTATCAGAAGCTGTCAGTACGGATTTGAGTGCTCCCGGAAGTCCCAGGGATTTTGCGATCAATCCTTTCAGTTCGGGGAAGAGGGAAGAGTTCCTGTTGGCTTTGAAATATTTGAGATTGCCCTTTTTCTCACTTGTAACGAGGTCCATCTTTTCGAGTTTATCGAGCTCCCGTTTTATCCCGGAAGCATTTTTATTTGTCAGCCGGGCAATCTCTCTCATATAAAACTTTTCCTCAGGATTGTTAAACAACAGGGACATGATGTCGGCCCTGATACCTGATGTAAAAAGTTTCTCTAACATAACCTGCATATAATTTATATAAAAAAAAAACTCTTGTCAAGAAAAAAATGCAAAATAGAAACAAAGAGATACTTTTTGTAAACAATCTTATTGTTGCAGATAATGATACTATTGTTGACAATTAATAAACAGCCTATATCAAGATCGTCATTCCCGATGTAGTAATCGGGTCAAAGCGACTCTGGCGTAGACTCGCAACGAGAATCCGATTCCTTCCAATGACCTGAATTCCCGCCGGCACCTGCCCTCGAATGCAGTAGTCGGGGGCGGAAATGACGGACATGGGTATTGTGCTATAATTCCCCTATGAAAGAAGCAATGTTTTATGAAAAAATCGAGAAGAGGAAAATCAAATGTTTCCTCTGCGCGCACAACTGTCTGATCCTGGAAGGCAGGCGGGGCATTTGCGGCGTTCGTGAAAACAGGGAAGGCACGCTTTACAGCCTCGTGTACGGAAAGCTTGCGTCCATGAACATCGATCCAATAGAAAAAAAACCGCTCTTCCATTTCCATCCCGCTTCAACCTCTCTTTCAATTTCAACCGTCGGGTGTAATTTCAGATGTAAGCACTGCCAGAATTATGGTATATCCCAATTCCCGAAATTGCACACTGAAATACCCGGAGAAAATGTTACTCCCGAAGCAGTAGTCGCTTACGCTCAAAAATCAGGGAGCAAAAGTATTTCTTACACCTACACCGAGCCGACGATATTTCTGGAATTTGCGCTTGACTGCGCAAAGCTTGCGCACGGCAAGGGGATTAAAAATGTATTTGTCAGCAACGGGTACACGAGTCCGGAAGCGACGAAGGCCATCGCCCCTTTCCTTGACGGCAACAATATAGACCTCAAGGGTGATGACGACTTCTATAGAAAAATATGCGGCGCAAGACTTCAGCCCGTTCTGGATACGATAAGACTTATGAAAGAATTGGGGATATGGGTTGAAATTACGACGTTAATTATCCCATCATATAATGACTCTGAAAAAACCATAAACGGCATAATAGATTTTATTCTGTCCGTGGACCCTGCCATCCCATGGCATGTGTCCCGGTTTTATCCGACATATCAGCTTCTGGACCAGCCCGGGACGCCGGTAAGTAGTTTACTGTGGGCAAGGGAACAGGGAATGAGAAGAGGACTCAAATACGTTTACACCGGCAATGTCCCCGGCGAAGGAGGAGAAAATACATATTGTCCGGAGTGCGGGGAGCTCCTGGTAGAGCGTTTGGGTTATCAGATTAAACAGAACAGGATAATTGAGGACCGCTGCTTTAGATGTGCAGCAGGAATCGAAGGAGTCTGGAGGTAAAAAAATATGGACAACAAACTGAGGGACGAAATACTGGAGCTTCTGTGGGCCATGAGAGAAAAAGGTTCAAAAAGCTTTTCCGGGGTAGTCAGGGATGTCAACGATAACAAGGCGTCGGATGTTTTAAGGAAAATGGAAAAGTCCGGACTTGTCATGATTTCCAGCGATGACGTTGAATTGACCGATAAAGGCGAAGCCCGTGCGAGAGACCTGACAAGACGGCACCGCCTTGCCGAAAGACTGTTTCATGACGTGCTCGAAGTCGGGATGGAGGAAAGCGAAGAGACCGCCTGCGAAATAGAACATTTCCTTTCCCCTTCCGTCACCGACAGCGTATGCTCATTTCTTGGGCACCCGCCAACCTGTCCCCATGGGAAACCCATACCCCGCGGCGAATGCTGTTCAAAATACAGAAACGAAGTGAAGCCGCTGGTCATGCAGTTAAAGGAGCTCGATATCGGCTCCAGGGGCAGGATTGTCTTTATTAAGCCCTCTGAAGATTCAAGACTTGAACGTCTTGCGTCCATGGGGATGCTGCCCGGCAGCATTATCAAACTGAAACAGAAGAGACCTTCATTTGTATTAGAGATCGACGAGACAACCCTTGCTGTAGACGGTCTGATAGCGGAAGAGATTTACGTTAAAGAGCAGAGATAAACTGTAGCAGAAGGAAGATGCTCCTTGATAGTATCATTGGGGCAGTCCATTAATTTAACGTCGGCGCAAGCTCGGCGAGCCTTTTCCGTGCATGTCTTCCGAGTTCGGTATCGGGAGCAATTTGCAACTGGTACCGGTACTCTGAAACCGCTGTTCTGACATCGCCTGTTTTGTCATAGCAAATTCCGAGAAGGCCGTGCACCTCAGGATGCTTTGGCGCTGCCTCCGAGAAATTTTTGAGGTGCGGGACCGCTTCCCTGTAGCGCTTCAGATGGAAATGACTTTTCCCTAATCCCAGGTGGGTCTGTGCGTGATTGGGAAAGAGGTCGAGACTCTTTTTGAATTCTTCCACCGCCTGCCTGTAATTTTCCCGGTAATAATTAACGAGGCCAAGTCCATAATAGGAAGGCTGGTGACCGGTCTCGACCGAAAGTGCCTTGCGGAATGATTTTTCCGCCTCAGGGTAATCTTTCTGCCGGAGTTTTATGAAACCCATCAGATTGTAAAAAGAGGGCTGTAATGCATCAAGTTTAATCGCCTTTTTCAGACTCTCTTCGGCTGCGTCAAAATCCTCTTTCTGATAATAATTTTCCGCCTCGTCATAAATATAGTAGACCTTATTGATTTCCCGAACCCTTTCAGTCTCATCCAGGAAACGCCCTGCGAATTTGCCGTCGTCTTTAATACTGTAAGGAGGCAGCTCGTTTATCATGGACTGGATTTCGCTGATCCTGACTTCAGCCCTCGGGTGTGTTGACAGCATCTCAGTGACGAAATTGTCTTCCGAGCGGGACTTACCCATTCTTTTCAAATAATCATCCACCGACTTTTCAAGGACCTTATGGGCGCCTATCGCCTCATGCGCATCATAACCGAGCCTTGCCATGTATTTAACGCCGAGCCGGTCAGCCTGTATCTCCTGCTCTCTGTCATAACTGAGCAGTAAAAGGCTGCTCCCTATCGCGCCTACAGTAAGAAGGGCGTCGCTTCCTCCCTTCCCTTCGAGCGCGACGGAACCGATCGCAAGCCCCAATTGCTGAAGGGTAAGACGCGAGATCCTCTGTGCAGTATGTCTCGCCATAACATGACCGATCTCATGGCCCACGACGGCTGCAAACTGTGCCTCGTTTTCCATATCGCTGAGAAGGCCCCTTGTAATGGCCACATAACCCGGAAGGGCGAAGGCATTGGGCAACGAGGTATTCTGGATGTGAAATTTAAAGGGGAGATACGGTCTCTCCGAATTCTGCCATAACTCCTTTACAATTGATTCAAGATAAGATTCGAGCGGCCTGTCACTATAATATCCCCCGAACTCCCACTGTAATGAAGGGGCGGAATCCTTCCCGATATCGAGCTCCTGTTCCTCGCTTACGAGCATCAATTCGCGCTCGCCCGTAACAGGGTTTACTGCGCAGGAGACAAAGAGAGGAAGAAGGATTATGACAAATATCCCAATAAGTATTTTATTCCCTATATTCATTTTGCACCTTTCTACCCATCTGCTTTTTAATTGATTCTGCCGTTCCGGAAAATCTCTATGCCCATCTCCCGGTATTTATAACGTTGAGTCCGTCAATGTTTTATATGTTAACCAATTTCCCCGTGAAGTCAAGACGTGCCTTGTTTTTTTGGCCGGGACATGCTATCCTTTTGATAGTTTTTACCATACCAGTGGATTTAATTGAAAAGAGTGGGCCTTCCCACTCTTTTGTTTTTAGCGATGAATATTGAAGAGTTAAAGAAAAAGATAACCGGGCTCATTGAGCCGGTGATAAGTACTCTTGGGGCCGATCTTGAGGACGTGGAATTCAACAAGATGGGCGGAAAGGGGCTTTTGAGGGTCTTTGTCGACAAGCCGGAAGGGGTCACTATCGATGACTGTGAACGCGTCAGCCGGGAGATAGAGACAGCGCTCGACGTGGAAGACCTCATCCCTTTTCCATATGTCCTTGAGGTGTCATCGCCCGGTCTCGACAGGCCGCTTAAAGGACCTAAGGACTTCAAACGTTTTACCGGAAAGACCATAAGGGTCACTACCAGCAGCCCTATTGAGCTGCAGACTTTTTTCATCGGGAAGATCGCGGTGGCCGATGATGACGGAATTGTTCTTTTTTTGCCAAAAGACAGGAGAGTCATTATCCCTTATGAGAACATTTCAAAGGCAAGGCTGGAGGTGGAGATATAAATGAACCGGGAACTTATTCACATTATAGAACAGATGAGCAAGGAGAGAGGCATTCCGAAGGGATCCATAATCGGAACGCTGGAATCCGCCCTTTTGTCCGCCGTGAGAAAGAAGTACGGGCTGAAACCGGAAATAAATATAAAGATCGATGAAAAGTCAGGCGATATCCGGATAACGGCACTGAAGAAGATCGTTGAAAAGGTTTCAACCCCCATGGAGGAGATATCTCTTAAAGACGCCCTGGCAATAGATCCCGCAAAGGTACTGGATGATATGGTAGATTCCCCATTTCCGATTGAGAACTTCGGCAGGATTGCGGCCCAGACCGCAAAGCAGGTCCTCTTCCAAAGGGTAAGAGAAGCTGAGAAGGAGGCCATCTTCGGGGAATATAAGGACAAGGCCGGCCAGATAGTCAGCGGTGTGGTCATGCGCAAGGAAAAAGGATACTACTATGTCGCGCTGGGCAGGGCCGAGGCTACGCTGCCTATTAAATCCACACTGCCGACGGAGAACCTTAAGAGGGGAGAAACGGTCAGGACTTACATTGAAGAGGTCAAGGTAACTCCGAAAGGCCCGGTTATCCTGCTTTCGAGGACGCACCCGAATTTTGTGGCCGAGCTCTTCAAGATGGAGATCCCCGAGATTTATGAGGGGTTAGTCGTGATCAAGAATATTGTAAGGGAAGCAGGTGACCGGACAAAACTGACGGTCTCTTCAAAAAATCCCATGGTGGACCCTGTCGGGGCCTGCGTGGGCATGAAAGGCACGCGCGTACAGTCCATTGTGAGGGAACTGAAAGGCGAAAGGATCGATATAATCCCCTGGACGGATGACCCGAGGGTGCTCATTGCAAAGGCCCTGAGCCCTGCTGCGGTTGAGAGCATCGGCATCAATGAAGAGGAGAAAACGGCGATGGTCGTTGTAAATGACCAGCAGCTCTCCCTGGCAATCGGCAAAAAGGGGCAGAACGTCAGGCTGGCGATGAAGCTCACAGGATGGGACATCGATATTATCAGCGAGACGGAATATAGCAAGATGAGAAAGGGAGAGATCGAGGAGCAGTTGGAAGAGCTTCGTAGTGAAAGAGAGAAACAGGACCAGGAGAAAGAATAAAGACTTGATTAAAACCAAATAGGGCAGACATTGCCCTATTTTTAATGTCGATGGAAAAGGTCAAAAACCTCACCCATAAAAAACCCTCAGGTTACAGCCCTCAGGCAACAAAAGACACCCCTGTTCAATATGTCAAAGGAGTCGGTCCCGCGCGCGCCAGGCTCCTGGAACGTCTCGGCATCGGGACCCTCGAAGAAATGCTTTTCTATTTCCCCTGGCGTTATGAAGACAGGAGGGACCTTAAAAAGATCAGCGACCTCCGATACGGTAATATTGAAACAACCATGTGCGAAGTCGTGTCGGCTGAAGTAATCACTACGCCTAAAAAGAGGATGAAGATATTCGAGCTGACCGTCACCGACAAAACAGGCTTTCTGAAATCAAAGTGGTTCAACCAGCCTTACCTGGAAAGATATTTTAAAAGAGGGCAGAAGGTCATTTTAAGCGGGGCTGTAAAAGGCAATCCATATTCCATGACCGGAGCTGAGATGGAAAATCCCGATTTCGAGCTTGTCGGCGAGGAAGATACCTTTATCCATACCTCAAGGATTGTCCCTGTATATAAAGCCACGGAAGGGATCTCTCCAAAACAGATCAGGACGCTCATGTTCAGCGCAGTGAATAATTATTTATCCATAATTGATGATTATCTGCCCGAAGACATATTAAAAAGAAACGGCCTGGAACCATTGCGCCGGGCAGTGAAGGAGACACATTTCCCGGAGGAATTCAGCGACATAAACGTCTTAAACAGGGCTTCAAGCCCTGCCCATAAGCGCCTTGCATTCGATGAATTTTTCCTGCTTGAACTCGGGCTCGCGCTTTTGAAAAAAAGAGAGACACTGGAGAAAGGCATCAGCTTTGAGGACAAAGGTGTTCTTGTAAACAGGTTTCTCAAGAGTCTCCCCTTCGAGCTGACCGGCGCACAGAAAAGGACCATCGACCGGATAAAAGATGACATGCTGAGGCCTCTTCCCATGAACAGGCTCGTTCACGGCGATGTCGGTTGCGGCAAGACCGTTGTTGCCCTCGTATCTATGCTGATCGCTGTTGAAAACGGGTATCAGGCCTGCCTCATGGCCCCCACTGAAATTCTTGCCGAGCAGCATTTCATAAACATACACGGGGTGGTCGAGGCCCTCGGTCTGAATGCCGTACTGCTTACATCAGGCAGCAAAGGTAAATCCCTCGATGATATTTCTCAGGGAAGCGCACAGATCATCATTGGGACCCATGCGCTGATCCAGGAGCAGGTGAAATTCAAAAATCTCGGCCTTGCAATAATAGATGAACAACACAGGTTCGGAGTCGTTCAGAGGGCGGACCTCAGGAGCAAGGGGCCCAATCCCGACATACTCATCATGACCGCAACGCCGATACCCAGGACCCTGGCCCTGACATTATACGGAGACCTCGACATCTCAATAATAGATGAACTTCCCGCCGGAAGAAAACCGGTTATCACAAAGGTATTTTTCCCTAATCAGAAGGACAGGATTTATTCCCTCATTAAAGACGAACTTGCCAAAGGCAGACAGGTGTACATTGTATATCCGCTTATCGAAGAGTCCGAGAAACTGGACCTCAAATCCGCTATCGAGGGCTATGAGGCATTCAGGAAAATCTGTCCTGAAAACAAAATAGGTCTGGTCCACGGTAAAATGCATCGCGATGAAAGGGAAACCGTCATGGCGCAGTTCAAGTCAGGTAATATTGATATACTTGTGGCGACAACGGTCATCGAAGTAGGGATAGACGTTCCCAATGCATCGCTCATGCTGATTGTCCACGCCGAGAGGTTCGGGCTTGCGCAACTGCACCAGTTGAGGGGAAGGACCGGGAGAGGCGCTCATGATTCTTACTGTCTGCTCATGGCATATCCGCCTTTCAGTGAAGAAGCTAAAAGGCGTCTCAAGGCAATGGAGTCCACAGGCGACGGTTTCAAGATTGCAGAAGAAGACCTTGCAATACGGGGCCCGGGCGATTTCTTCGGCACGCGGCAGTCGGGAATTCCCGATTTGAAAATTGCTGATATAATACGGGACATAAACGTACTTGAGAATGCGAGAAAAGAGGCGTTCGCTTTTATTGATACGGGACCGGATTTCAATAAATATCCCCTGCTCAGTAAGACGTTAAAAAAGAAATGGATGGGCAGGCTGGAGCTAATCAGGAGTTAAGAGGAGGGACCATGATAGACAGAATAAGAAGAAGCCTGAACACGGGACTGGACCGCGTCAAATGGTTCGCGACATTCCTTGCCGAAAGGACCAAAGCCGAGACGTCAATTGCAAAGCTCCTTTATCAGAGCAGCAAGCTTGAGGACAGGATAGACGATCTCTACCGGGACATCGGCAGGCGGGTCATGGAGCTAAACGAAAAAGGAGAGAAATCCGTATTGAAGGATTTTGTCGTTCAGCAGGCGCTCGGTGAAATAAAGCACATGAGAGAGGCCTCGGATGAATTCAGAAATCAGGCACGGGACCTCAGCAAGCTGCCGGAATGACGCTCTATATTTTCACCTTTGCGCTGGGCGCGGTAATAGGCTCTTTCCTTAATGTCTGCATTTACCGCATGCCAAGAGGCCTGTCTGTAGTAAGACCTTCCTCGCGATGCCCCTCATGCGGCGCCCCGATAAAATTTTACGACAACATCCCGCTATTAAGTTACATGATGCTTATGGGAAGGTGCAGGACGTGCAGGGCCAAACTGTCCGCAAGATATCCCCTCGTGGAATTCCTCAATGCCGCTTTATACGTCATCGTGCTTAACAGGTCCGGTTTTGACTCACCACTGGTTTTATTGGTCTACTGCATATTTGTTTCAGCTCTTGTGGTGATTTTCTTTATAGACATCGACTATCAGATAATACCCGACGTCATAACGCTGCCCGGTATCGTCCTTGCCGTTGCCCTCGGCTCCACGATACTTCCCGATCCGTTTTTCCGGACGGACTTGCTTGGATGGAAATCATCTCTTGCCGGCTTTTTGGCAGGGGGAGGTTCTTTTTATCTTATAGCGGTGCTTGGGAAAGCGATACTGAAAAAAGACGCGATGGGCGGAGGCGACATAAAAATGATGGCAATGGTTGGCGGGCTATTGGGATGGAAGGGAGTAATCCTGACGACTTTCATGGGAAGCCTGTTCGGCTCGGTCATCGGGGTCGCTCTTATCCTGTTAAAAGGGAGAGAGTGGGGATCAAGAATACCCTTCGGCCCATATCTTGCCGTCGGCGCTTTGACAAGTCTCTTCTGGGGGCAGGACATTATGATGTGGTATCTCCCGGATGGGGCTATAATTCTTCCCTGATCCTCATGAACGAGGGGAACCTTGGGGTCCCGGACTCATAAAACCCGTAATGCTTGAAGGTTATCAACGAACCGATGGGGGGCGGATTCTCCCTGACTTTATCGGAAAAACCAGTGCCTATTTTGAACCTCGTTCGAGTGCCGGGCAATTCCACCAGCAAAGAGCCCATTCTGCCCTCGTTTCTTCCTTCTCCGGCAACATGCCCGATCACCACGGCCTCTATGTCGAAATAGCTTTTGACTTTCAGGATGTCCCCGCTTCTGCCCTTTGTATAAGGAGAACCGGGTCTTCTGAGGATGATCCCTTCGCCTCCCAGTCCTTCCACCCTTTTCAATTCCTGCTGTAGATGCCTGCTGTTTTCAACGGGGAAGTGCTCGATGACAAAGGCATATCCGGAAGGATGCTTTGCAAACCAGTCCGCCGCGAGTTTCAGCCGCTCTTCAAAGCCCCCCGGTGCCCCCGGGACATCGAATACGGCGAATTTCAATGCCAGCCAGCCGTCATGGGCCTCCTGCTTTTTGACTATGCCGACGGTTTTCTCAAAGGTATTTCTGCCTCCCCATATTTCACCTTCGACAGCAAAGTCCGGAAAATTCCCGACAAACTCCGGGGGAGGCTGAAACAGCGCCCCGTTCTTCGAGAGCAGTTGCCTGCCGTCCCAATAGCCCCTTACGCCATCAAGTTTTTCGCTCATCAGCCAGCCTGAGACATCAATGTCTTCCTCATATACTTGAGGCAACATGATGTCCAGGGCATATGCGCCCGGCCACGCAAAGGCAATGAGAAACAGGAATGGAATGAGCGTCCTTTTAAACATGTTAGTATTTTGCAGTCCGGTCAGGATCTGTTCCGGTAATACAGTAAAATATCAATCAGCACCATGAGGCCGTTGATGATATATAGAATGATCACAAGATCGAAGTTATAGAAGGTCTTATGCATGATGCCCGCTAAATATCCAAGAAACACTATGTATAAAAACACAACGCTTTTGCCGGAATTCGACTTTGATTTGTATGATTTGTAAATCGAAAAAGGCCAGGCAAAGCCGAAGCACAATAACATGGTGATTTCAAAAATACTCATGCGGTATTTTACCTGTTTGTAATAAAACATGTTTTCTGTTATTTTTGATTGTGCCCGGAAAATGGAATAACATTTATAATCAGGCCTGGTTCCCGCGCGTCTTCCCCTTTGCTGTCTTCATGGCATTTATAATGCTGGAGTCCGCAATAACAGAGCATGTTTATCTGATCTACATCGCAAAGACAGTTGTTGTCGGGCTTATCCTGCTGCACTTCAGGGACAGGTATTCCGAGATAAGCCTTGGCGCCTCACTGAAAGACATTATTATCGCAGTCGTATTCGGAATCGCAGTATTTGTTTTGTGGATAAATATGACATGGGACTTTGCAGTCATAGGTCAGCCGGGGAACAATGACCCTTACACTATGCTCGGCAAAGGAATTCTTTATCCGGCGATCTTCTTCCGCATATTCGGCGCATCGGTAGTGGTGCCTGTTATGGAGGAGCTCTTCTGGAGGTCTTTTGTAATAAGATGGCTTGATAATAAAAACTTTATGTCTGTGCCCATCGGGACCTTCAGCCTTCAGTCTTTTTTGATAACCGTTCTGCTCTTCGGCTCGGAGCACAATTTATGGCTGGCAGGCATCGCTGCAGGGATCTTATACAACCTGCTTCTTTACTACAGAAAAAGCATTTTTCTGTGCATCATTTCGCACAGTGTAACAAATTTTATTCTTGCCATATATGTGCTTTATTCAGGAAAGTGGATGTTCTGGTAAAAGAGGTCCCTTTCCTTCTCAATTTTTGAAAGAAGCTCGGCAAGTAACCTCTTTGGCATGGGATTATCCGAAGACTGTTCAATGGCATAAGGGAGATTCTTACTCCCTCTTCCTTCTCAACCTCTTGCTTCCCACAAGTACAGCCGCCCCTGCCGCAAGCATCGCGAGCGATCCCGGCTCCGGCGCCATCGGCGCCCCTGCGGCTATACCCACGCCCGCTTCCGTCTCGTAGCCCCAGGCAAGGGCTAATAATCGACCAGGTACCTTTTCAGTCTGCACCCACCCATAATGATTACCGGGAATCTTCAAACCAAAATATCCGGTAGTTGCTATGTTGAGTTGCGAAGAGCCTTTAAAAGTCAAACCATCTCCAATTATTTCGCCTTCAGCAAACCCACCCTCCCATTCCTTCCATCCCATGTACGCAACCTGATAATCACTGTCACTAGTATATACAGTCGTTGAACTGCCCCAATACCTCTGATACCACATGCTTTGAAATCCTTCTGTAACGCCAAGCTGTTCAGATGCCGGTTTTGTGATATCCAAATAGCTGCTCCATTCCGGCTGCCAGCAATTCCCCCCTGGTTCCGGCCTCTCACACCAGACAAACGGCCCATCATACCTCACCGTATATGCATAAGCGTCCGTCCCCGCAGCTAACGCCGCTGCTCCTGCAAAACCTGCCAGGCCAAGTACTGCTGTCTTTTCCATAAGCTTTTTGCTTTCTTCTCTCTTTTTCATCATCACCCTCCTCTATGATTATGTTTCAGGAATATAATCAAATAGAGCAAGATCGAGGCCAGATACAGGGAATAAATTAATTGTTAAGAATTAACAGGATGGCTTTTCGCGCTATATATAAAGGGGTGCGACGCAAGTTGACGCAAGATCCACTAAACGCAGCGTAACTCTTCGGGAATAAACATCAATATTGGCCTGCAACTTTTGTCTTGAAAGCAAAAAAAGTTGCAGCCCTATTTCCGTACCCTCACCGTATTTCCATGCGCCTCAAGGCCTTCAACATCGGCGAGCGTCTCAACGGTTTTTGCGAGGGCGCTGAATCCCTCTTTCGTGGCGTTGATAAGGCTGGTGCGTTTTATGAAATCATAAACGCCGAGCGGTGAGGAGAAGCGGGCCGTGCCGCTTGTGGGAAGAGTATGGTTCGGTCCGGCGGCATAATCGCCGAGAGGCTCCGTCGCCCATTGACCGAGGAAGATCGCCCCGGCATTTTTTATTCCGGGCAATAATGCTGACGGGTTTTTTGTCATTACTTCAAGGTGCTCCGGCGCTATATGGTTTGCAATATCAACAGCGGCATCGATATCCTTTGTTATAATTATCGCGCCGTATTTACCAAGGGATTTCTTTGCTATCTCTTTTCGCACAAGACTTTTCAATCTGACTTCCGTTTCTTTTTTCACCTTTTCCGCAAGCTCTGCAGAATCGGTAAGCAATACAGATGACGCCATTTCATCATGCTCCGCCTGACTGAGAAGGTCGGAGGCGATGAAGGAAGGATCGGCTGTTTTATCGGCAATGATCAGAATCTCACTGGGACCGGCGACCATATCGATGCCGACGTCGCCGAAGGCCATCCTCTTTGCAACCGCAACAAAGATATTGCCGGGACCGACAATCTTGTCCACCTTTTTAATCGTCTCCGTGCCATAAGCAAGCGCAGCCACTGCCTGCGCCCCGCCGATCCTGTAGACCTCTTTTACATTCAGCAGCTTTATTGCAAATGCTACATAAGGGTTTATCTTTCCCCCCGGAGTCGGAACGCACAACGCGATCTCTTTGACGCCCGCTACCTGCGCCGGGATGACATTCATCAAAACAGTAGACGGATATGCGGCCTTTCCTCCCGGGACATACACGCCGACCCTTTCGAGAGGCCGTATTATCTGTCCTACCGTGACGCCGTTCTCTGAAAACTCCCACGACCTTTCCTTCTGGCATTCGTGGAAGGTCCGTATCCTTTTCGCCGCGTGCTTCAGCGCCTGAGAAAAATTATTTTCAACCTTCTGCGCCGATGCTTCGATCTCTTTCTGACTGACAGCAAGCGATTTTAATTTTATTAAATCAAATTTTTCAGTATACCGTTTAACGGCGTCGTCCCCCTGCCGTTTAACATCAGCAATAATCTTCCTGACGGTTTTCTGTATGTCGTCTTCGATGCTTGAAGCAGAGGCCCTCTTTCTTAACAATTCCATGAAAGGTTGAATATCATGCCACTTGAGTATTCTCATTTCACTCTCCTTATTCTGGCCCCGAGCTTTTCCAGCTTCTCTTCTATCTTTTCATAGCCCCTGTCGAGGTGGTACACCCTGTCAATGACGGTCGTCCCTTCTGCCGCAAGACCCGCTACGACAAGCGATGCGCTCGCGCGAAGGTCCGTTGCCATCACAGGCGCGCCCTTGAGCGATCCGACCCCTTTTACCGTGGCCGTCGATCCTTCCACCTTTATATCGGCGCCCATCCTCCTCAGCTCCGCCACATGCATAAACCTGTTCTCAAATATATTTTCCGTGATAAGGCTCGTGCCGTCGGCAATCGACATCATTGTCATGAACTGCGCCTGCATGTCGGTAGGAAAACCGGGATAAGGCACCGTTTTTATGTCCACGGCAGACAATCTTTCCGCTCCCCTAACCATGAGTTTACCTGTCTTCTGTTTGATTTTGACACCGGCCTCCTGCATTTTGTTGATGACCGCATCGAGATGTTCCGGCCTGCATTTATTAATTTTTACATCTCCCTTCGTAACGGCGGCAGCCGCGATAAACGTCGCCGTCTCTATCCTGTCGGGTATGGCCGCATAATTTAGCGGTTCGAGTCCTGCAACTCCGTTGATTTTAATGACGCTCGTGCCCGCGCCCTGGATATCGGCCCCCATGGATATCAATGCATCGGCAAGGTCTGTGACTTCAGGTTCACATGCGGCATTTTCAAGGACAGTGGTCCCGTCGGCGAGGGTCGCGGCCATCATCAGGTTTTCAGTCCCCGTCACAGTCGGCATGTCAAAATATACAGTCGCCCCCCTCAGCCGTCTGGCCTTTGCTTCAATATATCCTTCCGACAAAGTGATCTTTGCACCCATCTTTTCCAGCCCCATAATATGCAGGTTAATGGGTCTTGCGCCTATTGCACAGCCGCCGGGCAGGGACACTTTTGCCCTGCCTGTCCGTGCAAGCAGGGGGCCAAGGACAAGCACCGATGCCCTCATCGTCTTGACGAAATCATACGGCGCATCGAATGATGTTAATTTTTTTGTCAGCAGCAGGATACTGTTGTCTTCAATATGAAACCCGAAGCCGAGATGCGCCAGCAGTTTGCCCATAGTCATCACATCACGGAGGTGAGGGACATTCCCTATAACATTTTCCCCTGAGCTTAAAATAGCGGCGGTCATGAGCGGCAGCACGGCATTCTTCGCGCCGCTGACAGTCACCTCACCGTGCAATCTGACTCCGCCTGTGATTTCTATTTTGTCCATTAAAGAAACGAGGTCTCGAACACCTCGTTAAACCTGGGCGCGAGGGGAATAAAAGCGCCCAGCACGTCCGGATCGAAATGCCCGGGCATCGTCCTGCCGTCGCCTTCGGTAATTATCCTGAATGCTTCATCATGCCCTGTCGCCGGCTTATACGGTCTCTCGCTCCTCAAAGCATCATACTGATCGACCAGCATTACTATTCTGCCTTCTCTGGGTATCTCCTCGCCCTTTAATCCCGCCGGATATCCGGTCCCGTCCCAGCGCTCATGATGGGTAAGCGCTATCGACTCGGCCATTTGCAGCACCGGGTGAGTGGAGCCGAAAAGGATCTTCTGCCCGTGCAACGTGTGCGCTTTGACCACTTCGAATTCCTCGAATGTAAGCGTACCCTTTTTGAAAAGCAGGTTCCCGGTTATTTTTATTTTTCCGATGTCATGCAGGGGGCTTGAATGTTTCAGAAGCTGAACGAATTCAGCAGGCAATTTCATTTTTCTGGCAATCAGCTCTGAGAGGACCCCTATCCTCATCACGTGCAGTCCCTCTTCGTAATCCTTGAATTCAGCGATGGTCGTCAACCGCCTGACCAGATCACGGCTGAAATTTTCAGCTTTTTCCTTCGCCACTTCCAGGTCCTGCGTCCTTTGTCTGATCATATCTTCGAGATAATGCCTGTAATGCTCCCTGAATTTAATCAGGTTTTTGTGCTGGACCGCTTTTTTGACCGCATGGACCAGGTAATCGGAATGAAAAGGCTTGAGGATAAAATCGAAGGCGCCTCTCCTGATTGCGGCCACTGCCAGGCTCAGGTCGGCATACGCGGTCATAAGGATCACCGGAAGATGGGGATTGAGACTGTGTATTTTATCGAGGAGCTCAATGCCGGACATATCCGGCATCTTAATATCGGTCAATACTACATTGATGTTGTTTTCCTTTATCCTGTCCAGGGCCTCGTTTGCGCTGCCGCATGCGATCACATTATACTTGTATTCGGTCAGGACCAGTTTCGTTGCATCGAGGAGGTCCCTGTCGTCATCCACCAGAAGAATGCTGTTGCCGGGTGTCGGTTCCATTGAGTGGAATATTTTACCATAATCAGCCGCTGATAAATCTTTTTTTTGCAAAATTTAATGCAAAAAAAATCTTACGACAAACCAAATCTGCTTTTTACCGCCATGATATAGTAAAATTTATAATTATTTATCTTTTCACCGGGAGTAAATCAATATGTTCAATTGGTTGGGAAAAACATACCGGCAGATTCTCGATAACATGCCGGACGGAGTGTATGTTGTGGATCCGGGACAGAGAATTCAATACTGGAACAGGGCAGCGGAGTCCCTGACCGGAATTTCAGCAGACAACGCGACCGGAAGGGCTTTTACCGAAGCAGGCATTAAATACGAAGATGAAAAAGGCAATCCCGTACAGAATTTTGAATACCCTGCAGCCCTCTGTCTCCAGGAGAAAGGCCCCGTCGGCAGAAATTTTCACCTCATAACAAAGGACAACGGGAAAATACCTGTTGAGGAAAATGCCTCGCCGCTGTACGTCAAAGGAAAAATGGAAGGGGTGATAGTCGTTGTCAGAGACATCTCGCATTCCATTCAGGCGGCAGAGCTTCGTATGAAGAATGAAAAAAAGGAGAGGCTGATCCCGATATGCGGCTGGTGCAAGAAAATCAGGAGCGATGAAAATTACTGGGAGCAGCTTGAGACCTACCTCACAAAAGAGGGGTTCGGCATCTTCACTCACGGGATGTGTCCCTCCTGCGCTGAGAAGATCTTCGAGAAAAAGGTGTATCTCGAGAGTTACCAGCAGATATGCAGGGCGATAAGCGCAAGCATTACGCTCGATGAAGTATTGCAGCTTATAGTAAAGAACGTGGTAAAGGTCATGAACGTCAAGGCGAGCCTGCTGCGGCTGCTCAACAGGGACACGAGGCAGCTCGAGCTTGCCGCATATTACGGGCTGAGTAAGAAATACGCCGATAAGGGCCCCGTTAAATACGACGGAAGCATCGATGACGCGCTCGCCGGGCAGACCGTGTCCGTATATGACATAGCCGAGCATCAGGACTCGCAGTATTACAAAGAGGCAAAAGAAGAAGGGATCAGGAGCATCCTTTCCATACCTCTGCGATTTGAAAAAGAAGTGATAGGCGTGCTCAGGATGTATACGACCGAGCCAGTGAAATACACCGAAGACGACTTGAAATTCATAACGGCGATTGCCGAGCAGGGCGCTACGGCGATAGTAAACGCGAGACGTTTTGAAAAAGCCGTATCGAGGGAAAAAGAATATCTCAGGGCCTTTGAAGAAATCACAAAGGCGGTAGGCTCCACCTTGCATGTCAATGAAGTGCTGAACCTGATCGTGAAAAAAATCCCGCAGGTGATGGGGTTAAAAGGAGGCTCGCTCCGTCTTCTGAACAGGGAAAACAAGCAATTAGAGCTCGCAGCCTATTACGGACTGAGCAAGAAATACGCCGATAAAGGTCCTGTGGCTTATGATGCGAGCATTGACGACGCAATAGCAGGCAAATCCGTCTCGGTGTTCGAGATAGCGGAGCACAAGGACTCAAAATATTACAAAGAGGCGCAGGAAGAAGGCATCAAGAGTATCCTGTCCGTACCAATGCGTTTCCAGAATGAGGTCACGGGCGTGCTCAGGTTATATACGGACAGGCCCGTCCGGTACAACGAAGAAGACCTGAGATTCATGGAAGCGATTGCAGAGCAGACGGCAATAGCGATCGTCAATGCGAAATATTTTGAAACAGCCTTATCCAGGGAAAAAGAATACCTCAAGGTGTTTCAGGAAGTGACGAAGGCGCTCAGCTCCACCCTTCATGTAAGTGGAGTGCTGGATATGATAGTGAGGAAAATCCCGGAGGTAATGAAGCTGAAAGCGGCCACCATACGCCTTCTCGATCCTACGGGAAAGAAGCTCAGGCTTGTCGCTGCCTCAGGTCTCAGCGACAAATATCTGAACAGGGGGCCGGTGGACACCGAAGAAAATATAATCGAGGCGCTCAATGAAAAGCCTGTGGCCATTTACGATGTTACAACCGACAGGAGGGTCCGGTACCAGAAAGAGGCGGCAGAGGAAGGGATCAAGAGTTTACTCACCCTGCCTATCATTGCGAGGGGGAAGGTGTTGGGCATATTAAGACTTCTCACCGGCGAGCCGAGAAAATTCTCGCAGCAGGAAATAGACTTTGCGGCCTCACTTGCCGAACAGAGCGGAATAGCCATAGAGAACGCCACCATGTATGAAAAGACAAAAAAGGAATACGACGACATGATGCAATTTGTTGACGGCGCGTTTTTTGAGAAAGAGTAGCCGCAGGCCTTGGCCTGCGTTTTTTAATCCCCTCTCCCCGGTCCGTTTCTCTTCCTGTTTTTCGCCTGAGAGTCATTATATCTCCGGCGTGCCTCAGGGGAAATAGTGACCCTGTCCCTGACATTCAGTCTGAAGCTGAGAATAGATTGAGTTGCCGGAGCAGACTCCGCAGCTTCCCTGGTTGCAACAGGATAAATTCTTTCGTTTGTCCCCGGTCCGCTTATCGCCTCGATATCCATTTTTCCTTACCTGAAGTATGAGTAGCTTATTTTAAAACTTTTCAAGGCGGATGTCATTATTTTTTTTACACCCGCCCGGCACTGAAAACGCAAGCAATTGGATCCAGCTATAGTGTGATTGTCATTCCGGCAGTCCTTAAGCCGGAATCCGGTCTTTTGTATTTCTTGATTCCCGACAAGCGGGAATGACATTTGCTGCTTTCTTACCCATAAGTTTATCGCACAATCATACGGGCCCTGCCCTTTGCTCTGATCATCAAAAATAAATTATAATATCAATCTTAAGATACTTACTAAATTTTTCAGAGGAGATAAAAAAATGTACAGACCTGAAATCAAAGTTATAGACTGCTCCGTGCGTGACGGAGGGTTGATGAATAAGTGGCAGTTTTCCGATTCTTTTGTATGCAAGGTTTATACGGCCTGCAGCGAGGCGGGCGTCGATTATATGGAGATCGGTTATCTGAGCTCGGAGTCGGCTTTTTCAAGGGCCGAAGTAGGTCCGTGGAAGTTTTGCGCTGAAGAAGATATCAAACGCATCATAGGCAAGAGTGAAAAGAGGATCAAGCTTTCGGCGATGGCCGATATCGGGCGCATTGATTATCAGGACATCCCTCACAAATCCGAGAGCTCGCTGGACATGATAAGGGTTGCGTGTTACGCGCATCAGACCGACGCGGCCATAGACCTGGCTCATCACTGCATAGACAAAGGGTATGAGACGACCATTAATCTTATGGCGGTCTCGACCGTGGGTCTGCGGGAGCTGGATGAAGCGCTTGACGATCTGTCCAAAAGCCGGGTACCGATAATTTATGTAGTGGACAGCTTCGGCGCCTTCTATTCCGAAGACATAGATATGCTTGCAAAGAAATACATGGAGCGCCTGCCCGGCAAGACCATAGGGATCCATTGCCACAATAATCAGCAATTGGCCTTTGCCAATACCATATCGGCGATCATTTCCGGAGTCAATTACCTTGACGCAAGTTTATACGGCATCGGACGCGGCGCCGGCAACTGTCCCCTGGAGCTCCTTATCGCGTTCCTGAAGAACCCCAAGTTTAAAGTGCGTCCGCTTATCGATGCCATAGAAGCTGAGATACTTCCATGGACCGAAAAGATCGATTGGGGGTACTATATCCCTTACATGATCACAGGCGTCCTGAACCAGCACCCGCGCACCGCCATGGCGCATATGGAGTCGGACAAAAAGAACAAGGTCACGCAATTTTTTGACCAGATGACGAACGCTTCCGACCTTGACTAAAGCTGGGAATATCCATGTCTAAAAAACCGCGGCGAGCCTCTCGACCGCCTTGCGTAAACGGATGACCAGGACCTGGTTCAGCCCTTTTAATATCTTTATCGCGATATGGGGATACTTATCAATAATGGTTTCCAGCGCCTCGTGTCTGAGGATGATCAGCTCTGAATTCTCAAGGGCCTCGACGGTCGTTGAACGCGGCTGTCTGCGGTCTGCGAGGGAGAGCTCTCCCACAAAAGACCCCTTCCCGAGGATTGCGACCACGATCTGCTTGTCTTTGAATTCCGTCTGCTTCTTTACTTCAAGGTGGCCGTAGCTTATAAAACCCACAAAGTCCGCCGGGTCCCCCTCGCGGAACACGGTCGCCCCTTTGGGATAATCGACCGCTTCCATATAAGGGATAATCTTTCCCACTTCATCCTCATCGAGAAGATGAAAGAGGATCAATTCCCCCCTCGATTTACAAACAAGTTCTTTTATATCTGCGGCCATAAAATAATCCTTCCGTCATCAATAATCAGGGCTGGATCACTTCCTTGCCGGCGCGCCTGCATCTTCAAGCGCCTTTATCTCTTCGACTTTGCTCTTCATTTTCCGGACAAGTCCTTCATAGGATTCCCTGACGATAATCTGGTTGTACTGGCTCCTGTAAGTGCTGATGAAACTTACGCCTTCTATTACCACGTCATAGACCCACCATTTGTCCCCTTTCAGCAGGACCCTGTACTCAATGGGGATTTTAACGTTCTTTGTAACGATTGTCGTATCGACCACACCCGTTTTTCCGTCTTCCCTAAACGACTCCTTATCGTAGGTGATTTTTTCATCGGTGTAACTCTCGATCTTCCCGATGTAAGATTCAATTAACAATTCCGAGAAAATGCCGGTGAATTCCTTTTTTTCTTCAGGCGTCCTTTTGGGCCAGTGCGTAGCAAGAGAGCGCCGGGACATCTCTTCAAAATCAAACCTGTTTTTTATAAGCGCCGTTATCTTTTCCCGTCTCTCCTGTTTCTTCCCGGACAGGCCCTTGTCCTTTAATGTTTCGATGACGGCATCGACCGTCGACTTTATCGCCTCAGTGGGGGCTGGCACGGCATAAGCCGGAACAGAAAAAATCAACGCAAAAATCACTGCCGCAACAAACGTCCATGCAATCTTCATCAATTGCCCTCCTCTGAAGGGATTTCTTCTCCGGACAACCCGGAGGCCTGCAACACATTGGCGTGACCCATGTTGAAATTATAAACAGACCTGATATATTCCTCTTTCATCTTTCCATATGCCGCTATTGCATCGGCGGCGTCCTTGGCCTCTCCGATTCCCATATCATAATTCATCACGGCCCCGATCATCCATTTCCTCGCGGCCCGAAAGGCCTTCCCGGTCGCTTCAATGTCCTCTTTTGCCTCTATCAATTCCCTGTAGGATTTCTCTACCTGCAGCGGGATGCCGATCTCGGCAAATTCACGGAGCCTTTCGAGTTTGATATAATCCGCGCGCGCACGGCGCACATGCGAATCCGTTATGCCGAAATCCGCGCTCCATTTCAGTCCGAGGGCCGCGCCTCCGGCACTATGCCTGAAGAAATCGTAAATCCAGGGGTTAGTCACCCTGTCTCTCCCGGTGGCGTCCGAATATGAGTAAAATGCGGCAGCGAATATGTTCGGATAATAATCGGTCTCCGTCATATTGATGAGCGCCTCTTTTGCCTTCAGGCCTTCCCTGAGCTGTGTGAATTCAGGCCTCAATTCCCTGCTCTTAGCAGAGTAAAAACCCAGCTCTTCAACCACGACGTCCACGGGCTCCAGGGTCTCATCCTTCAGGGTAAATCCGGCGTCTTGCCCCAAACCCGTAAAAGTGCGGAGCGCCGACTTGCTGAGAGCGAGGTTCTTTTTCACTTCCTCCCTGGACTTAGCCAAGAGCCCCTGGTATGTTTCGAGCTTGTGAAGGTCCAGTTCGGTAGCGGATTCCGAGCCGGCCTCTATCAGCCTCTTTGTCCGCTTCATTGTAGAGTCAAGATATCCCTGGATCTCGTCAATCAGTTTTTCCCCTTCCAGTGCCGCAAGGTGGCCGTAGTAATACTGTTTTATCTCAAGGGCCACATCCGTGCTTTTTTGCCTGACCCTCGATTTTTCTACGCTGATACCGTGTGAGGCCGCCTTTTTTGCCTCGGTGATCTTTCCGAAAGTGTACAGGGGCTGGATGACTTTTACGTCAGCGCTGCCGAAGACGCCGAGCCCCTCGACCCTGTCATTCCTGAAATCGGAGGCCACCTGGTCGCCCCTTGCATTTGGCGCAGGCCCGAACAGGGTAATAAGCTCAAGCTGGGGCCATTGATAGCCTTCCGCCTCTTCAAGCCTTGTCTTCGCTATTTCGACCTCCTGCTGCTGCTCTTTTATTTGAGGGCTGAATTTCAATGCCATCCGGACAAGTTCATCAAGCGAATAAGCAGGGACATCCTGCGACAAGGCTTTAAAAGGCATGCATATAATGACGAGGACCAGGACAGTCATGAACTTACATCTTATCTTGCGGTCATACATATGTACTCCTTTGTCATTGATCATCTCTTCTCGGCCGGTCCCTAACCCTTTTTTAGGGTTTCTCTTTTTCGAAAATATATTTACCGATAAGCTCTTCCAGTTCTATGGCCGATTCGGTCTCGGTAATCTCTCCGTCCGCCTTTATATATTCTGAAGCGCCTCCCGGTTTTATTTTTATGTACTTGTCGCCAATGATCCCCTCGGTCCTTATGGAGGCTATGGAGTCTTCCTGAAGCTTTACTCCGGGGTTAATGAATAATTCCACAAGGGCTTCGTAGTCGTCGAGACGGATATTACCGACCTTCCCCACGGTGACGCCTGCAACTTCCACGATTGCGCCTTCCCTGAGGCCGGAGACGTTCGCAAAATGCGCCCTTACGGTATAGTGCTTTGTGCCGAAGAGATCGACATCTCCCAACTTCACGGAAAGGTAGGCCAGGCAGATAAGCCCCGCGACTATGAATATGCCCACCCCGGTCTCGATCGTTATTTTCCTCATAGCTCTTCCTCCGTTTCGCTTGAATAGAGAGGCCCCATAGTTGTTTCGACGTATTCCCTGATGAGAGGCTCCTGCGAGAGCTGAAACTCCTCAGGGGTGAGACAGCCGTGGATTACGCCGTCATGAAGCAGCGCCACGTAATCTGCAAGCTTCAATATCTTCGGCACATCATGACTCACGATGACGGCCGTATATCCCAGCTTCTGCTGCGTGCGAAAGAAAACACGGTATATTTCGTTGCTCTTTGCTACGTCAAGCCCCGATGTAGGCTCGTCAAAAAAAATTATACGGGGCTCCAGCACAAGGGCGCGGGCCAGACCGACCCTCTTTCTCATTCCACCGCTGAGCTGCGCCGGATACTTGTCGTCACTGCCCTCGAGGTCCATCATGACGAGTTTCTCGTGGACGGTCTTTTTGATCTCTTCACCGGATTTTTTTGTGCGTTCTCGCAGAGGGAGGGCGACGTTGTCAAATACGGTCATCGAGTCGAAGAGCGCCGCGTTCTGAAAGAGGACGCCGAAATTCATCCTGATTTCCATGAGCTCCTTTTTGCTCACGCTGTTTATCTCCTTTCCGTAAAAGAGCACCTTTCCGCTGTCGGGCCTGATAAGCCCCAGGATGTGCTTGATGATAAGTGTCTTGCCCTGTCCGCTCGCCCCGACGATGACGGTGGTCTTTCCTTCCATCAATGACAGATTGACCCCCTTCAGTATCGGCTGGGAGTCGAAGGACTTCCAGACGTCAATGAGCCGGACAACAGGTTGTGCGTTCATAAGAGCACCGATGTCAGAAAATAATCAAACAGCAATATGGCGACCGAGCACAGGACCACCGCATTGGTCGTCGTTATGCTGACCCCTTCGGCTCCGAACCCCCCGCCTCTTTCAAGATGCACATAATAACCCTTTGAGGCGCTTATCCATATTATCAGGAGCCCGAAGCAGAGAGATTTCACAAACCCCATGTATATGTCTTCAAATTCAACGTCCTTGTACATGCTCGAGAAGTAAGCGCCTTCATTGGCCCCCAGGAGTTTGACTCCGACGACATAACCGCCCAAAATGCCTGTGACATCGAAGATAGCGGTCAGCAGCGGCAGGGAGATGATCCCGGCCATGAATTTCGGGGCCATTATGAACCTGTGGGGATCGATGGCCATACACTCAAGCGCGTCAATCTGCTCGGAGATGCGCATTATCCCTATTTCCGCGCAGATGGCAGACCCTGCGCGTCCGGTGACCATAAGGGCCGCGAGTACAGGCCCCAGCTCCCTGATGAGACTGAGGGCGACGGCCGAGCCGAGAAGTCCCTGGGCGCCGAATTTCCTCAAGGTATGATAACCCTGCAGCCCCAGGACCATTCCGGTAAAGGCTCCGGTAAACAGGATAACAAATATGGAAAGAGTCCCAATGATGTATATTTGCCTGACCGTCGGGAAAATCTTGTACGGAGGCCGGAAAACACTGACGACGGAGTAAAACAGGAATATCCCCATTCTGCCGGCCTGATTGACATAGTACAGAGCATTGTCGCCGAGCTTTTCAAAAAGACCGAGCATCTTCATCATTTTTTTTCAGAATCCATATTTTGTGTAATAGAATTGTACCAGAAAAATTATCATCGCGCGACATGGACCGGGGAAAGATTAGTCTCTTTGCCTGCGCAAAACAACCACTTCCTGCGCCTCGGGGCCGTTGCCGCCCTCGACAACAGTGAATTCAACGGGGTCCCCTTCCACCGGCGTACAATCGCTCCCTTCGCAGAGTATTGCGCTGTAGTGAACGTAAATATCTTCTCCATGCCTGCGGGCTATAAAGCCGAAACCCTCGGAGTTGTCATACCACTTGACGATACCTATTTCACGCTTCGCCATTATCTCACCTGCTGCTGAAAACCTCTGCAGGTATCAGCAACTATAAGAGATATTCGGCATAACGGACAATTTTCTTTATATTGGGCCTGTTACCTCAAGAAGGAGGGAGCTGCAATTCTTATTCGTATCTCAATGCGTTCACTGTATTTTTCCTATCCCCCCAAGAAAGCCTGCTTTATCTTAACGCCGTCTTTAAGATTTTCCGATCTGTCTTCGAGAACAACTTTCCCGAGTCGCAAGGCATAAACCCTGTCGGCGATTTCAAGGACTTCCCTTACCTTCTGCTCGACAATGAGTATGGTTGTATCGAATTTATCACGGACTGTTTTGATGGCTTCAAAGGCTTTTTTAATTGACTTTGGAGAAAGACCGAGAGATGGTTCATCTAATAAGAGGAGTTCGGGTTTCAGCATTAAAGCCCTGCCGAGCGCCAGCATCTGCTTTTCGCCTCCGCTCAGGTTGCCTGCATCCAACTGTTTCCTTTCTTCGATCTCCGGGAACAGGGAGAATATCTCTTTTATCCGGGTCTCCAGGATATTTTTGTCCGTTAATATGTATCCACCCATGTAGAGATTTTCCAGTACTGAAAGGTCGCTGAATACTGTGTTGCC
>QZJG01000039.1 GCA_003599275.1 Nitrospiraceae bacterium
GGTGAAGCTGAGAAGGAAACAGGAAGGCGGATCATACAGGGATGTGGAGATAGACCTTAAGGGTATGATAGAGGGCAGGGGAGAGACGGACATGCTTATCCAGCCTGATGATATCTTGATAGTGGAGCGCAACAAGACATTTTTCATTTATGGCGAGGTAAACAGACCTGGTGAATTTGCGCTTGAGAAGGACATGACGGTAACGAGGGCCATATCAGCGGCCGGAGGCATAAGGAATGACGGTTTGTACGGCAAGGTGAAGCTGAGAAGGAAACAGGAAGATGGATCATACAGGGATGTGGTGGTAGACCTCAAGGGTACGATAGAGGGCAGGGGAGAGACGGACATGCTTATCGAGCCTGATGACATACTGATAGTGGAGCGCAATAAGACATTTTTGGTTTATGGCGAGGTAAACAGACCCGGTGAATTTGTGCTTCAGGACGGGATAACCGTCTTTAAGGCGATAACGATAGCCGGAGGTTTTACAAAATGGGGATCGGAGAGCAAGGTCAAGGTCTTAAGACAGTCTGAAGACGGTTCGGGTTTAAAAACTATAAAGGTAAATATTAATGATGTTATAAAAGGCAATGCCGCAGCAGATATACTTCTTAATCCAAATGATGTTGTGGTCGTTTCAACAGGAATTTTCTGAGGGGGAGTTAATGGAGCCATACTCAAAAGATACAACATTGCGTGACTATTTAAGAATAATCTTTAAACATAAATACCTCATTATTATAACCGTTATTCCTGTGATGATAATTAACTATGTGATAGCAGAATTTAATACAACGACTTATGATGCCTCTGTTAAAGTAGTTGTCTCAGGGACAAAACGTACAGAGGCAACTTATTATAAAGAGCTTTCAAGAAATCCTAAATTGGTTTCAGATCATGCTGCTCTTGTAAGTTCACGTCAGGTAATAACACCGGTTGTTATGGCTCTTAAGCTTTATGAACTCCCCGATGATTATGAGAAAAATTTCGCTTCGCCTCTGAAAAGGCTCTGGATTGATTATATGTTGAAACAGAGAGAGAGAGTTAAAAGAAATAATCCTGATAGATTGGATCCTGAAAAGGAAAAAGCCATACGTATTAATAGCGCAGTACTTGGTTTAAGTTCCCGCGTAGGGGTACAGCCTGTTGAAGAATCCAATATGTTTCTAATAAAGATTAGAGATTTTGACCCCGTGAGAGCGGCAATAATTGCTAATTCGGTAAGCCGTTCATATGTTATCTTTGACCTCCAGCAGCAATTGTCTGAACTTAAATTGAAATATGGAGAGAAATATTCGACGGTAATACAGATACAGGCCTTTATAGAAGAGTTGAAAAAGACACTCGATGGTAACCCACTATCTGATATGGAGACATTATTGCCTGCAAGTGTTAAAATTGTAGAACAGGCAGAAGTGCCGGATGAACCGGCAGAAATTAAAAGCAAGACAGGGGTTCTTGCTGTTTCATTCCTGGGCGGGCTGATGCTTGGCGTTGTGCTTTCTCTTGTAACTGGATTTTATGATCAAAGGTTTAAATCCCCCCTTGAGCTTGAAACTTTCCTTAAAATACCGCTCTTAGGCTCGATCCCGAAAGTTAAAAAAGAAAATAAACTCCTTACCGAAGAAACCAAAGAGTCTTCAAACTATACCAAGGCGTTTCATAACATAGCTGAACAGTTATATCTCTTAATAAGAGATAAACAGTTGAAAACCATACTTGTAACCGGCATTGAATCTTCAAAAGAAATTCCTGTTATAACAGCTAATCTGGCTGCTTACATAGGCAAAAAGACAAATAAGAACGTATTGATTATTAATGCAAATTTAAGGACCCCCGGCACCATACAGGCTTTTAATATCCCTAACTCCTACGGACTTGGAGAAGTGCTTGAGGGGAAATTGGGTTTTGAAGATGCCATTCATGATATTGACGGTACCATAAGCGTCCTGCCTGCCGGCAACCCTACTCTTAACCCGCTTAATCTTGTTACTTCAAGCAATATGGCTGCCGTCATAAAGAAGGTCAGCGAGATATATGAAATGGTATTTGTTATATGCGATGGTTTGAATGACTATCAGGATGCTGTTGTAATATCCTCTATGCTGGATGGAGTTGTTTTAGTTGTAAACGAGGAGAAAGACAGAAAGCCGGTAGTGAAGTTCGCAATTAATCCTATGGAGCAGAGAAAAGCTAATATGTTGGGAGCAATACTGAATAACAGAACGTATGTCATTCCCGATATAGTTTATCGGTTGACATAGGTGACTTAAATATAATTAATGAGCACAAGGAGTTGAAATGAAGGTAATAGTAACCGGCGGAGCGGGGTTCATCGGCTCACATATCGTGGATGAGTTGATTAATAATGAATACGAGGTTGTGGTAATTGATGACCTTTCGACAGGCAGGGAAGAGAATATCAATGGAAAGGCCAAATTTTATAAACTGGATATCAGGAACACAGCGGGACTTGAGGAGATTTTCAGAAATGAGAAACCCGACTATGTCACTCATCAGGCTGCCCAGAAAGACGTGCGTGTTTCTGTTTCTGATCCTGTTTATGATGCTGAGATAAACATACTCGGTACCATCAATATTCTCCAGAACTGTGTCAAATTCAATGTAAGCAAATTTATATTTGCCTCAACAGGCGGCGCCATCTATGGTGAACAGGATATCTTTCCTGCACCTGAAACACATCCAACAAATCCCATCAGCCCTTACGGAATAACCAAGTTAACAGCGGAACATTACATGTACTATTACAAAGCTGTCCATGGACTGGATTATGTATCGCTGCGTTATGCAAACGTTTATGGTCCGAGGCAGGACCCTCATGGCGAGGCAGGTGTTGTGGCTATTTTTATCCAGAAAATGCTGAGAGGAGAACAACCTGTTATCAATGGAGACGGTGAGCAAACAAGGGATTTTGTGTATGTTGGAGATGTTGCAAGGGCCAATATTTCAGCAATAAAGAATGCCACATCTGAGAACATATTTAATATCGGAACAGGTGTAGAGACGACAGTCAATCAGATATTTCATCATATCAGGGACATTATTAACCCGAACATTAAGGAAAAACACGGTCCGTCGAAAACAGGGGAGCAACTAAGAAGCGTGATTGATTTCTCGATGGCAGTCGAAATGTTAAATTGGGAACCGGGAGTTTCGTTTAGCAACGGGTTGAAAAAGACATTTGAATATTTTAAGCCTGACTCGAATTGTAGATAGATTGTCCTGACAGGATTTTTTTATCTGCGAATATATTTTTTTATTGTATTACCGTTAAGCTACATGATAAATGTAACTGAGAGAGCGGAGCTGTGTCGTTAGATTGAAATTAAAATTATTACATCTTAAGGCCTGAAGCATTCCTCCAAGTCCTGTAAAAACCACCATGAAAAATAGCAGTCACGGAATACTCAGAAATTCAATTTACAGTCTTATAGGATGGTTGCTTCCTGTAATAGTAAATTTTCTGACTATCCCTTTTATTGTGAAAATGCTTGGGGATGACAGTTACGGCATATTAACGCTTGCTACTGCTGTAATCGGCTATTTTTCCTTGATGGACATTAACCTAACTCAGGGCAGTATGCGGTATATTGCCGAATATCATGCGAAAGAGGACAATGGGAAAGTAAATGAGGTGCTTTCTTTATCTCTTTTAACTTATTCTGTTCTCGGGATATTGGGAGCTGTAATTCTTTATTTCTCGGTGGATCTGTTTTTAATGGATATGCTGAAAATTCCACAAAAATATCAGGATATTTCAAGGACAGTATTTCATTTATCAGCGCTCGGATTTTTAATAGGTCTTATTCATAACTATCTGTTTTCGATACCGAAATCAATACACAGATTTGACATAGCTTCAAGGATAGAGGCTGGATTCGGAGTTGCGCTGATGTGCATTACAGTTGTCTTGCTATACTTGGGGTTTGATCTTCTTGGGGTTGTAGTACTCAGAGTGGTCATGCTTTCACTGAACTGTATAATCCTTTTAATGGCTATCAAAAGAACAATGCCTTATGCGCGTTTTGCTTCGTCAATTTCCATGGATACGGTCCGGAAACTGCTTACATTCAGCGGGTATTCTTTTTTCAGTAAAATAGCAGCTACAATTACGGCAAACACGGATAGGCTGGTTATTGGGGCCGTCATCAGTTCAGCGGCAGTAACGTTTTATACGATACCGTTTGTGCTTGTTAGCAGGCTAATGAGTGTCTCATACCGTCTTTCTTTGATCATGTTTCCACTGGCAAGTGAAATGGGGGCTACAGGGAAACGCCAGGAGTTGGAGAAGATATATATTGTTGCCAGCCGACACCTGTTCTTCCTGAATATCACAATAACAACCATTCTCTGTCTGTTTTCTATGCAAATTCTCAGTATCTGGATGGGCGCTGATTTCGCGCAGCAGACTTATATAATATTGATCCTGATATCTTTGGCCTTTTTTGCCGATACGCTGACAAATTTGCCCTCTCTTCTAAATGATGGTCTTACATTTCCTAAGGTGACAGGTTTTTTTGCATTCGGGAGGGCAATTCTTGGAGTTATAGCTTTGCTGATTGGCGCTATGTTTTTCGGATTAATTGGAGTAGCCGCCGCGTATTTAATCTCATCTGTGGTTGTTGGCGGGATATTTTTGATATATGTACATAAGAAGACAATCAAAATGTCTTTGAATTTATTAATTAAAGAGTCATATCTGAAGTCTTTTGTTTTCTCATTGGGGGTAGGAATAGCCGTGCTTATGCTCAAACCGTTACTGCCGTCTTCCAATACGGTTATCATTACAGAGTTATTTATTGTAACCGGCTTATTTGCGATATTCGGGTACACTCAGGTACTCAGTAGGGAGTTGAAGTTAAAAGTAGTGGGTTATATTATTGGGATCAAGTGATGCCCTGAGTTCATAACGATTGACTCATTCACATGAAGTCGACGAAAACTGAGAAAAATGATAAGAACAATAATTGTGAGGCGCTTTTTTACAGGAGAGGGGAAATGAAAATCGTAATGCTTGGGGAAGTTCCTCTACCAGAAGAACATAAGGGATATTCAACAAATTACAGAATGTCCGTTCAACATTACTATTCCCCTTGGATTGTAAATCTGCTATTTGGTTTAAATGAAATACTAAATGAGGGCGATGAATTACATCTTTTGTGCAACAAGATATGTTTGAAGAAGGAAATACATTTTAAGAAAGGAAAGATAAACTATCATTTCCTTCCCATGCCAAAAAGTTTACCGAAGCTCGGGTTTTTGGAACTTTATCTAAGGAGAAAAAGAAATCTGCAACATCTCATAAATGAAATCGATCCGGATATAGTTCATGGACACGGCACAGAAAGGGAATATGGGTTGACATCTGTGTCGTGTAATTATCTCTCTTTACTGACAATTCATGGCTTACTAAAGGAAGTATATAGAACAAATGAGGGAATTTACGGGATTAGAAACAAAATTAATCTCTCAATCAGAAAACAGTTTGAGAATGTAACTCTGAGAAGAGGGCGGAACTTTATCTTTATAACCCCTTGGGTTGAAAATGTTATCAGGGGAAAATATGTTGTTAAAAACGGTTTTAATATTTTTAACCCGGTTGCCCCTGCTTTTTTTGACGTACAAAAAGAGTGGGGAAGCAAAAGGATTGTTTATATAGGCAGGATAAATAAGTTGAAAGGTTTGACGGATTTAATAAGAGGAATGGCCATAGTAGTTCAAGAAGACGCCAATATAACATTGGATATCTACGGGCATTGTGAAGATGACTATGCAGATTATATCAATAGATTTATCAAGGATAACAACGTTGCAAGTCATGTCAAAATGCACGGATTTATGTCTAACGATAGGCTGCCGGAAGTTCTGTCTTCTTCGGAGCTTCTTGTTATTCCATCTTTTATGGAGAATTGTCCCATGGTCGTTTTGGAGGCAATGGCAACCGGAACACCTGTGATAGCTACTAATAAAGGTGGTATTCCCTTTATAGTCGATGATGGTAAGACCGGATTTCTATTTGAATATGCTGATGTTGAGAGGCTTGCCGAATTGATACTTAAGATTACGAACAGCCATGATTTGAAGATTATGCTTTCAAATAACGCCCGTGAAAAAGCCTCAAAAGATTTTCATCCTGTGGAGGTTGCAAAAAAACATTATGCAGCATTCAATGATATTGAAAAATATAATGCTTAAACTGCCCATCCTTGCCGCGATGTTTTTTGCAGGTTTGCTTGCCGATTAAAGCGTTGCTGATGCTGACAATACTCGCAGGTCAGTCAAATATGACGGGGTTTGGGCTTACCCGGAGTTGCCGGATTATCTAAAAGAAACCCGGCCTAATATTGAATATTATAGTGCTCAATATCATCCGGATGGAGAGAAGATGAGCTTTAAATCTCAATATAGATTCGGTCCTGAAGTTGTGTTTGGAGCTGAACTGTCAAAAAAGTATCCGTCAAATAAGATTATTTTCACATGGCGGTTCATCGCTTCGTGAATGGTTGCCGAAAAAGCGGCGATTGCTGTAAGCTGAAAAAAGGTGGACACCAAAAGTTGAGTAAAATAACTTAATGGAGGTGTCAGGATGGAAAGAATACCATACGGGAAGTACACGAAGGAATTCAGGGCGGAAGCTGTAAAGCTTGTAATTGAAGGAGGGTTATCAGTAATAGAAGCAGGGAAGCGGTTATCGCTGGCGCCTTCAGTGAGATAGAAATGGAGCTGGCGGGACTAAAGAGGAGTTACGGCAGCGAGGTCCGCGATGATAAAGCAGATGCGGCTCGGCTATTCAGTACCGTTTCTATGTCGAGCATTAAAGGTATCATAATCTAACCATTTTTAAAACAAAGAAAGGAAATCCATGAATATTTTGGGAGTTCATATAGGCCATGATTCAAGCGCCTGTCTGGTTGTTGACGGCAAAATCGTTGCAGATGTTGCTGAGGAGCGATTTTGCAGAGTGAAGCATTATGCAGGACCGCCTTTGAAATCGATCCAGTACTGTCTTGACAGCAGAAGATTGACTATTGAGGATATTGATATTATAGCTGTGCCATCCATGTATTCCATGCCGCTTCTTGATATTATTTTTAACCTAAAAGGAAATAAGGCTGAATCGAAAAGCGAGAAATACAAGATTATTAATTTTGCAAAACAATTTACTAAGCGTACACGGACAGTCCCGCCCATTTATGTAAAACGCTTTCCGATAGCAAATAAAACCGAAATTATGCATGTTGAGCATCATCTGGCGCATGCTGCATCGGCATATTATACAACTTCAGTGAACGACAAAACTTTAATTATAACCTGCGACGGCACTGGGGACGGCTTTTCAGTCTGCATATGGAAAGGCGAGAACAATAAGATTACGCCGCTTCACAAGATGGGCACTGATGCCTCCATAGGCTGGTTTTATAGCAATGTAACAGAAGCACTCGGGTGGTGGCATGGAGACGGAGAGGGTAAGACTATGGGACTGGCTCCGTACGGCAATTACGAAAAGTGTAAAGGCGTACTGGATCGATTTCATCCGAAATACGAAAATGGCAAGGTTGTCGAAGCCTATAATTATGGGGTACCCGGTATATGGAATGAGGCAGGCGCTATCCAGTGGCACTTTGATGACGCGTTTGAAATCCATAAGTTGCTCAGCACATACGGCAGAGAAAATATCGCCGCTGAAGCACAGAGGGTTCTCGAAGAACAGGTGTTGAAGATAATAATTCCCTGGCTTGAGAAGGAAAAAACCCAGAGCCTTGCATGTTCAGGCGGTATATTTTTGAATGTCAAGCTCAATCAGCGGGTGTGGGAAAATGTAAAGCTGAAGAATCAGCATATTTTCCCTAATCCGGGGGATTCCGGTCTTGCCGCAGGAGCTGCGTTATATGCATATTATGCGAATAATAAGAATGCGAAAAAACATGATATCGATAATCTATATTGGGGGCCGGATTATTCTAATAAAGAAATTGAGGATATTCTGAAATTGAGGAATTTGAAATACAGGTATTGTGAAAATCCTGAGGAGGAGGTCGCGGACTATTTGGCTGAAGATAAAATCATAGCATGGTTTCAGGGAAGGATGGAAAGCGGGCCCAGGGCCTTGGGCAACCGGTCTATTCTTATGAGTCCAAGAAAAGCAGAAAATAAGGATATTATCAATGCAAGAGTAAAATTCAGGGAGGCCTTCCGGCCTTTTTGCCCTTCCATGACTTTTGAGTCTTATAATGATATTTTGAAGAATGCCAGACCGGAATATTTCATGATCACTTCTTTTGACGTCTGGGAAAACAGGAAGCAGGATATCTCGGCAGTTGTCCATCAGGACGGCACTGCCAGACCCCAAACAGTAAAGAAAGACTTTAATCCTCGATTTTGGCGGCTGATTAATGAGTTCGGAAAAAGGACAGGGGTTCCGGTTCTTTTAAATACATCTTTAAATATAATGGGCGAACCTGTCATATGTAATCCGCGAGAAGCGATCAGGTGTTTCTATGATAGTGGTATCGACTATCTTGTCCTTGGAAATTTTATTTTGTCAAAATAAAAGACCATGCCTTTTTCTTTAAAACTGGGATCCCCCGATAAAATCCATAACCTTACAAGTACCCTGGTAGTTATAGCTGGGGTAATGCTGCTTACGGTAGCTTTTGTATATTTACAGTTGATCGGTAAAGGATATTTTGTATATCTCTGGTTTTTGGCGCTGATTCTGATTCTTTTCTTAACGAAGTCATATCTTTCAAAACATTGGATCCTTGTAAGGGTTTTGTTAATGTCCGGGCTGATTATGGTCTGCCTGATGTTCGGAATAGTTTCTAGATGGAGCGACCCTTTCCATGTAATTGTTATGTTTCTGGTCCTTATTCTCCCGATTTTTATAATGAAACCGAAAATAATGGCATATATTTTTCTGTTAATTTTGTTTTCTATCCCATATTCAACTTATGGTATAACCAAGACAACGTTACCTATGCCCATATTTAAATTATATTATGGAATTTACACGAGAGGCGCCGGCCTTCTTCCGCTGTCTGTCATCAATCTGTTTTTAATATTGATAGCGTTCTCGATAATCCTGCGAGAGATAGCAAAACCGTATGAATCTACAAGCAAGGAGCATTGTAATTTATATAAATACTTCTGGATATTCAACGCCTACTTTTTTCTGCATGTTTTATGGAGTGTGGTCAATGGCGGATCAGTTAGAGAGAATCTTGTTGCAATATATGGTGTCACAAATATCATTAATCTGAGCATTTTTGTTTTTATTATGTTAAGGATATTCAGAACGGAGGACGATGTTAAAAAGCTAACTAATTTTTTTCTCGGAATGGTACTGTTTAAAAATATTTGGTATATATTTCGTTTTTTCTTTTTAGGTGGAGACATTAATAACCCGTATGTAAATCATGGAACTAACATGAGTGAGTTTAGAATTAGTGTTTTTGACATAGGGGATGGAATTATTGAGGGCATGACTGTGTTTTATGTATTGCGGATACTTCTTGATAGTAAAATGGCCGCGGAGATCGACGGGAAGAGAAAGATGTTCTATATTGCAATCGCCCTCACTGATATATTTAACATGATATTTTCTTATAGAAGGACGGTGTGGTTTGGTCTTCTGCTTATGTTTTGTTTGCTGTTCGTTCAATTGCCGGCCATCAAGAGGATAGCAATAGGATTATTACTGATTATTATGGCAGGTGTGATGGGGCTTGTTGCTGCCAACAGATTTCAAGAGAGAGATACTGGCATTGTTTCGGATATTACGAAAAGTGGGAAGGTATCAACCGAAGGAAGGCGTTTTGAAGAGCTTTCTGCTGCATGGTGGACTATGAAGCAGAATTTCTGGTTTGGTGTTGGACCATCTGGTAGCCATCAAATCCAATCAAACATAAGTATTACTAAGGAAAACAAAGACTTTTTGAAGACGGTTCATAGCTCCGTCTTGTATATAGGTTTTAAGCTTGGAGTGGTCGGGCTTACGATTTATTTATTGTTCTATGCGGCTTATCTTAATTTCTGGTCGAAAGTCCGAAGGGAAATATGGGCAAGCCGGTCCTTATCGCTTCTTGGAGAAACAGGCTTTGCTGGATTTATTTTTATCATTCCATCGATTTTATTTTCTCCCATGATAAATGAATTCAGAACAATGCTGCTTTTGGGGTTTTGCCTTGTCTTACCTTATATCGCATATAATGTACAAAAGAACATCCGATTAACTTTACTTGAGAGTTGACACCAGAATTAATATTGCTCCCGTCCTATTACCATATAGCCGCAACACCTTGGAGAAATAAGCAGTTAGAGAAGTTTTAATAAGTATTCCTTAGTTGTATAAGACAACGATGTTCAAGAAAAATTTCTTCTTATTTTGTGCATTACTGCTATTTGTATTGAACCATCCTCATGAAATAGCTTTTGCAGGGGATATAAACATTATTGTTAGTGATGACGTATTGCTCGGTAAAACAAAGCCACTTATTTTCGGCACAAATATAATTGCCTATGATCCATCAGGGCACGAAGTTGGCGAGTGGGCAAAAACCTTCCGGGGGTACTCCAACTTTGGTGCCGGAATATGGGACCCTAAGAAAAGGCAGTCTGTGCCCGAAGTTATCGACTTGGCAAAAAATATCCGCGTATCGGTAATTAGGTTTCCCGGCGCAAGTCCCACTTATAATTGGAAGAATACGATCGGACCGTTATCAGGACGTGAAAATTTTCTCTACGGATTAGATGAATTTCTTAAGACTGCTAAAGAAATAGGAAGTGAGGTTGTTTATACATTGCCTTATTATACAGGCCATGTTGAGGATGCAGCTGATCTGGTGGAATATTTGAATTCCGAATGTGACGGGAAAAATCCAAGAGGAGGCATAGACTGGGCCAATGAGCGGGTGAAAAACGGTCATCCTGATCCGTACCGCATTAAATATTTCGAGCTTGGCAATGAAGTTAACTATGGAATTTCCCGAAAAGGTATCCCAGCGGCGGATCCCGTGACTTATGCGAATAAATTCCTTGAGTATGAAAAAGCGATGAAGTCCGTTGATCCGTCTATATTACTTGGCGCCGTGACAGAGAACTCATCGCCCGGCGGGAAAGGTATTTCCGCATGGAATGGCCGGATGTTTGAAATCGCCGGTAGTAAAATAGATTTTTTAATAGAGCATACATACAGGCCCGGTTATAATGAAGATGACGAAAATGTAGACGCAAATAGATTATTTAACGATACGTTGGCAAGCCTTAATGAGATAAATAAATATTACAAGATACTCCCAAGACATTTTGAAATGGTTACTGGACGTAAAAACATTCCTATCGCTATAACGGAATATAACGGAGGCTTTACGCAGGAAAGACCTGTGCCGTTTCGTCATGCTTTAGGAACTGCGCTTTTCAATGCCGGTTTATTTCAGATATTTATGAAGCCAGAGAACAATATTCTTATGGCCAATTATTGGCAGTTTGTGAATAGCTACTGGGGGATGATAAGGAATAATGAATTTATGCAAGGAAAAGGACACTATGTTAAACGACCTAATTATTATACTCTGGAAATGTTCTCCAGGCACTTTGGCAATGAATTGGTGAATTCAAAAATTACAGATACAGGCTTATATGAGAATCAAGTTTTATCCGAAGATGTCAACTTGCTTTCAAATATCGGCTGGCGCCGTGAAATTGTATTGGGTGCAAACATTGACGTCGAAAAGGATGGGACTGTAAGGATTGAATTTGATACTGGCGGGGACATAAATTTCCATCATATACATAAGAAAATATCAGTGAACCCGGATACTACATACTTGCTATCAGGCTATTTGAAAGCGGAAAATCTTAAAGACTATGAAGGAGTATGTTTTGAGATACAGGACGGGAGAGGCTGGCAATACCATAATGTGACAACAGATAAAATTTGGGGAACGACTCAATGGATACGCGTTGAAACTGAATATACTACTTTGAAAGACGCGAAGAACATTACTGTAATAATCAGGAGAATCAGCGGCCGGGGCGGACCGGTGAATGGTAAAGTTTATGCGCGTGACATCAGGCTCGAGAAAAAACCGGTTTATAAATCTAAACCTGAAGACAATCTCATGGTTTCGGCAAGCTTGGATGACATCAATAACAATCTTTATGTTATGGTCCTTAATAAAAATATTGCTGATGATGTCAGGGCATCTGTAAAACTCAATAAAAAGTGGCGGTCTGGGGAAACAACCGCATGGACTCTAAACGGACCGGAGATTTGGTCTACAAATGAGGTTGATCCTGCTACAGTAACAATAAGGAAAAGAGCTGTTGGAATGAATAATGATAAACTGGATTACGTATTTCCTGCGCATTCACTGACGTCGCTTCAGTTTAAGTCTGTTTCTGATTAATGACTCACATTTTTTCAGTGCATTGAACATCTTCAATAATTGGAAATATATGGGAATGGAGGACAAATGAAAAAAGCTTTGATTACTGGAATAACCGGACAGGACGGCTCTTATCTGGCAGAGCTCCTGCTTTCGAAAGGCTACGAAGTGCATGGGATTATAAGAAGGGCCAGCACATTCAACACTCACAGGATTGATCATCTTTATATTGATACGCATATGCACGGGGCTAAAATGTTTCTTCATTACGGTGATCTTTCGGACTCCGGGCAGTTAACGAATATTATTTACAATATCATGCCTGATGAAGTTTATCATCTCGGCGCCCAGAGTCATGTTAAGGTCAGTTTTGAAATCCCTGAGTATACTGGCGAAATCACCGCATTAGGTACCACACGGTTGCTTGAAGCCATAAGAAGAAGCGGTATCAAAGCAAAATTTTATCAGGCCTCATCTTCAGAGATGTTCGGCTCTACCCCACCGCCCCAAAATGAGCAGACGTTTTTTCATCCAAGAAGCCCTTACGCGGCAGCCAAGGTATATTCGTATTGGATGACCGTGAACTACAGAGAAGGATATGACATGTTTGCATGCAACGGGATACTGTTTAACCACGAATCTCCGAGGCGGGGAGAGACATTTGTCACAAGAAAGATAACGAGAGCGGTTACACGCATCATAGCCGGGCTACAAAATAAGCTGTACCTTGGCAACCTTGAAGCCAGAAGAGACTGGGGTTTTGCCCCGGAGTATGTGGAATGCCAATGGCTGATGCTTCAACAGGATAGACCCGATGACTATGTTATCGGAACCGGTGAAAGCCATTCCGTGAGAGAATTTGTTGAACAGTCTTTCAGCTATGCAGGAATAGAGATTGAATGGCAGGGAAACGGTTTATATGAAAAAGGTATTGTTCGGTCTTCCTCTTCATCAGGCACCAATACCGGGGATGTAGTTGTGGAGATCGATCCCAAATACTTCCGTCCCGCAGAGGTGGATTTCTTACTTGCAGATGCCTCAAAAGCAAAGGAAAAGCTTCGTTGGGAGCCTCGTGTGACATTCGAGGAGCTTGTAAAGATCATGGTTGATGCCGATATGACCTCGCTTGGCATTAATGCCCCGAAAGAGGGAGAGAAGATTTTAAAAGAAAAAAATATAAATTGGACTAAAAACAGGCAGTCTTCATTTCATCGTCAATAAAGAATGTGAGGCTATCTATGAACAAGACTTCCAAGATTTATGTTGCAGGGCATAGAGGGATGGTTGGGTCATCCATACTTGCAAGATTAAGAAAGGAGGGTTTTGAAAACCTTATAGTAAGATCTCATGCAGAGCTGGATTTAACCGTCCAAAAAGAAATCGAAGAGTTCTTTGATAAAGAAAGACCTGAATACGTGTTCTTGGCTGCTGCTAAAGTCGGCGGAATTTATGCAAACAATACGTATAAGGCTGATTTTATTTACCAGAATATTATGATCGCATCAAATATTATTCATTCTAGTTATAAATACGGGGCAATAAAATTGCTTAATCTCGGCTCGTCGTGTATATATCCGAAATTTGCTCCCCAGCCTTTAAAGGAGGAATACTTATTAACGGGGGCGCTTGAGCCTACAAATGAACCTTATGCTATTGCGAAAATAGCAGCTATTAAACTTTGCAGATATTATAATGAGCAGTACGGAACTGATTTTATGTCGGTTATGCCTACAAATCTTTATGGTTTTAATGATAACTATGATTTGGAAAATTCTCATGTCTTGCCTGCTATCGTCAGAAAATTTCATCTGGCAAAACTGCTTCAAGCGGAAGACTATAAAGGCATCAAAACGGATTTTGTGAGATATGGGATAAAATCACAAATGCCACCGGGAACTTTGAGTAAAGAGGACGTAGAGGCAATACTGGGCAGATATAATATCGGTAAAAAGAGCGTAACGTTATGGGGAAGCGGGTCTCCTTATAGAGAATTTTTACATGCTGATGATCTGTCGGACGCATGTGTCTTTCTTGTTCAGCAGTATAGAGCCGCCGATATTGAAGAGTTTGTCAATATCGGAACCGGTATCGATATTCGTATTAAAGACCTCGCTGATTTGATAAAGGGCATAGTCGGATATGAAGGGGAGATCAGGTGGGATACGTCAAAACCGGACGGGACTCCCCAAAAACTTCTGAATGTTGAAAAGATAAACAAACTGGGTTGGACGGCAAAGACCGGGTTGGAAGCCGGAATCAGTAAAGTATATAGAGAATATCAGAAAAGGCATTAACCAGCCGGCAGTAAATGCCTTTATCTAACAACCTAACATATACAATTATATGTGAAAAAACGAGCTTGATATTTTTTCTCGTATTTAAATGAAGATTGTTTTTGCTTCAAAATTCTATTACAGGCGTGGGGGGCTGGAAGCTTATTTATTCAAGGCAAAAAATCTGTTGGAAGAGCGAGGTCATAAAGTCATAATATTTTCTACAACCTATCATGAGAATGTGCAGTCTGAATTCTCGAAATACTTTTGCAAGTATTATGACTTGTCCAAATCCGGCGCATCTGACAATACGTTAGTGGACAAGGCAAAAGCTGTTATAAATATGTATTTTAACTATGAAGCCTACAAAAATATGGAAAAATTAATCCGGGATACCAATCCTGATATCGTTCAGGGATTCGGAGTTACCCGCCATCTTTCGTATTCCATTTTTCAAGCGGCTGGACATATGAATGTTCCGGCTGTGATGAGGTTGTCTGATTATGCCTTGTTGTGCCCTAATACGACGGCGATGGACGGCGCGGGAGAAATATGCAGTGATTTTGCCTGCTCACGACACAATCTGTCGAAAATATTAAGAAGAAAATGTATACAAGATTCGATCCCGGCTACGCTGATCGGAAAACTCGAGTTTATGTTCAATACTCTCATGGATACATATAAAAGGCACGTTGATTGTTTTATCGCGCCGAGCCGTTTTTTACAACAGACATTCATAACGCATTATAATTTAATGCCTGAGAAGATTGTTTATTTGCCGATTTTCTTGAACTGTACCGACATTCGACGCTCCGACGAAGATGAAGGCTATTTCCTCTATGCGGGAAGAATGAGCAGGGAAAAAGGGGTAATGACTCTGTTAAGAGCCGTAAACAAGGGAAGCGGAGCTTCGTTGATTCTTGCCGGCAGCGGGCCTGAGGAAGAAGAGTACAAGGAATACGCAAATAAGCATAATCTGAAAGCCCGCTTTGTGGGCTTTCAGGATTTTCAGAATTTACAGGATTTGATAAAGAAATGCCGGGCCGTGATCGTCCCTTCGGAATGGTATGAAAATTCCCCGAACATAATTCTGGAAGCCTATGCATACGGCAAGCCGGTGATAGGCTCATCTGAAGGAGGTATCCCCGAGCTTGTTTTTGAGAATGAAACAGGCTTAACCTTTCAAGCGGGGAGTGCGGATGAATTAAATGAAAAGATTGAGTATTTAAAGGCGCATCCGGATGGGGCCCAAGCTATGGGGAAGAAGGCGAGAGACTTTCTGGAAAAGGAATTGAATCCCGACAAGCATTATCAGAGGTTAATGGAAATTTATAAGATTGTAAAAAATTAAGCATCGTAATTTTAAACATAAATATGTTCGGAAAAATAATCAAAATCTGGTTGATAACTATCTTATTAATTCTTCCTTTTCAATTGTTAATTTCGAGGACGATAAAAATAGGGGCGGTATCTTCTTTGGTCAGATATCTGGATGAAACGACGGTTGTCTTACTGATTTTTCCGGCAATGTGGCGATTATACAAAAAAGAATATGACACAAAAACATTAACAGGCTTACTATTATCTGTTTTTATTCTGGGAGTTGTTGGATTAATTTCCGGCGCGGTGAACAAAAATCCTTTTTGGATTACTGGTCTCGGCATATTCGATTATATAAAGAACTTTCTTGTAATCTTTATTTATGCGGCCTTTATAGACGATTTCAAGGAAAGTAAACAAGTATTCAATTGTTTATTGATAGCGGCTGTCCTGCTGGGAGGAATAGCTCTTATTCAATCAGGCTGGGCAATGGGATCTCTATACATATTAAAGAAAGAAATTACTGATAAGAGCATGTATATTTTAAGCGAGTCAACTCCACAGGAACTGCTGGAACATAAGGATGAAATATGGAGGTTTGGAATTTACAGGGCATCTTCTCTGATGTATAACTCCAGTATTCTGGGATTGTACTGCCTGTTGATTCTCAATATGTACTTTTACCTTGCACCCAAATTAAATATAGCCTATGTTGTGGCTCTTGTATCAGGAATATTTGCAAGCGTATCAAGAATGAGTTATACGGGTTTTATTTTGATAATGTTTATCCATATATTTAAGGGACGAAAATGGCTTGTGCCTTTGGCAGTATTTTTTTCAATTATTGTTATCTTTTTTATGTCCTCCATGTATGACCTTGATATGCTTTCTTTTTTGAATGAAGAAAAGGGACAGGATTATTCATTTCGAGGATATATGAGAGAAACGTCAATAGAAATATGGCAAGATCACCCTTTCTGGGGGATAGGTCCGGGTTTTTTCGGAGGGGTAATATCAAATAGATACCCTTCACATATTTATGAGGAATATAATGTACATTTACAGGCCAGACGATTTATAAACAAAATTGGGAGCATTGATCAGTTCTGGCCTCAATTGATAGCCGAAGTCGGTATTATTGGCATTTTTTCTTTTGTCCTGCTAATTCTTAGTATCTTGAGAGGATTAACCATTGCAAAACATCAGGTAAATTCAGGGGAAATGAATCTGTATAAAGGGCTGATCACATCGATGATATGCATAATTGTATATTTTTGGGGCAGCGGACTGAATGTATCTACTATTTTGTTTACCTATTGCGCATTCCTCGGTATGGGATATGGATGTATTAAAAATAAATCCAAACAGTTACTTGGGTATCAATCGACCTGACATTCTAAATGAATAAGACCGACTACCCCAAAGTCCTTATTATAGGGCAGACGTTCAATTATACAAGCGGCAGCGGGATCACCAAGTCGAACCTTTTTAAAGGATGGCCCAAGGATCGAATCGCTGTGGCAACTGACGAAAAAATTGAAGATTTGATGTGTGAAAAATATTATCAAATAGGGTACAACGAATTAAAAAGACCGTGGCCCTTTAATTGTTTGCAGGGGAAAACAAAATCTGGTCCGGTCGATATAAAGGCGCTAAGGAATAAAAACACTTCACAATGCAACACAGTTAAGAATCTAAACAAACGATCAGAACTATATAGTTTATTGCTGAGAAGAGGCTATCACTTCTTTTTGCATTTTTCCGGTGTATATAATAAAATTTGCACTTCGAGGATTTCCGATGAATTCTTGAGATGGGTGAAGGATTTTAATCCCGACATCATTTATGATCAACTATCGACTTTAGCATCAATAAGATTTTTATCAAGATTGCATCATATTACAAAAAAACCGATTGCTATCCATATCATGGATGACTGGATGAGCACGATCAATCAATACGGACTTTTTTATTTTTACTGGAAAAAAGTCATTAATGATGAATTTAGCCTACTATTGAATGAGGCATCAGTTTTAATGAGTATATGCCAGGAAATGAGTGATGAGTATGAAATAAGGTTCAATAAAAAGTTTTTGCCTTTCCATAATCCTGTTGATCTCGACTTTTGGACACAAAACTCAAAGACACAATGGAATATTAATAAACCATTTAAAATCCTTTATTCCGGTCGTATCGGGAAGGGCACGTTGAATTCTGTTACAAGTATAGCAAAAGCCGTTGATGTCCTGGCGAGTGAGGGTTACGATATAGTCTTTCAAATACAGTCGACTTTTATGACCGATGCGTTTGCTTCAAAGATGAAGCGTTTTAGCAATACGGTGATAAATACCCCACTTCCCTATAATAAATTGCCCGAAAAATTCTCAAGTGTGGATTTACTCGTTTTACCAATTGATTTTGATTTGCACAGTTTGAGATTTTTAAAACTGTCAATGCCTACCAAAACTTCAGAATATATGGCAACCGGGACTCCCATTCTTGTCTATGCTTCTGAATGTACTGCATTATCCAAATATGCGGAGAGGGAAGGCTGGGGCTATGTTGTGTCAAGTAGTGGTATTACCACTCTGATTAATGCAATTAAAACATTATATACGGATGGATCTGCCAGAAGAAAAATTGGCATGAGGGCGAAAGAGTTGGCAAGGATCAATCATGATGCAGGCAGGATAAGAGAGGATTTCAAGAAAACTCTTTCCGTAACGTAGCTCAATAAATATGAAAAACCTTAATCAGAAAAGAGCAGAACATATATTATTGGTGACCACAAGCAATTTTCCTTACGGTGGGCCAAGCGCCAACGTGTTAAGGCTGTTGACTACCGGCCTCTCCAGAGATAACAGGATAGTTGAAGTCCTGCTTCAAAAAGGAATTTATTACGGCAACGTTGTCGAAAACAATAAAAGAGAAGGCTCCATTGAAGGCGTATCGTACAGATATTGTGGTTATCATTTCAGACCTCAAAATCCTCTAAAGAAAATACTTGACAGCGCTGCTGGGATGCTTATTCCATTAAGCTCTGTAATAAGCCGTAAGATAAAAAATAAGATAGACTGCGTTATTTTGTATAACAGCACTGCGTACGAATGTCTGGGACTATTACTTGTCTGCAGGTTATTGGGTATTCCGGTCATAAATCATGTGGTGGAATGGTATGAGAAAGATTCAGTAGCGGCTTCCTGGTGGAAGGCGCCAAAGTGGTGGGATTTTTTATTCAGGATGAAGGTGATGAATTTATATTTTAATGGATTGATGGTTACCAGTTCTTTTCTGAAAAATTATTATGTTACAAAGGGCATCGCTGAAAATAGCATTTTGATCCTCCCAAACCTTGTTGACATATCGGCATTTGTTTCAGATAAAGAGCATGTCCAAGAGATAAACAGGACGGTGTGTATAGGTTATTGTGGTACTCCTACCAGAAAAGACGGCATTGACGACTTATTGCTCGCATTTCAGAAAGTACATGAGAGACATCCCTATTCAGAGCTATTGGTTATCGGAGACACTATAAACAGAGATTCGCTTATTCCTAAACTTAAGGAAAAGGTTAAGCGTCTTGGAATTGAGGGGGAGGTCAGGTTTACTGGTCTAGTGAAATGGGAACAGATACCGGGTTTGCTTAATTCCTGCGATATCCTGGCCCTTGCACGACCTTCAGGGAAATTTGCCGAGGCGGGCTTTCCAACAAAGCTGGGAGAGTATATGGCCTGCAGGAAGCCCGTAGTGGTAACAAAGGTAGGGGACATGCAATATTATCTCAAAGACAAAGACAACGCAATGCTGGCAGAGCCGGACAATCCTGAATCTGTTGCAAGCAAAATTTGTTACTTAATAGAGAATGCTGAACATGCGAAGAAAATAGGTGATAACGGTTTATTATGGGTCAAGCAGCATCTTGAGTATATTGAATCCACAAAGAATGTCGGTAAGTTCTTTGATACGTTTAAAAGTTGATATATTAAATCAACAAATTTTTGTAACAAAGGAGGTCTAAAATGAGAATACTTGTGACAGGTGGTGCGGGTTGTATAGGAACTAATTTATGTAACGAATTACGTTCAAGGGATCATTATGTTATAGCTTGTGATCTTTATAACACTGAGAGGGATAATTATATACGGTGCGATGTCAGGAATTATCGTCAAATGGAAAGAGTATTCAAGGAATATGGACCATTTGATTATGTTTATCATCTTGCTGCTGAATACGGCAGGTGGAATGGGGAGGCTTACTATGAAAATTTATGGCAGACCAACGCTATCGGAACAAAACATATGATAAGGTTCCAGGAAGAACACAAATTCCGGATGATTTTTTTCTCCTCTGCGGAGGTATATGGTGATTATGATGGAGAAATGAAGGAAACTGTAATGGTTGAAAACAAAATAAGTGATACGTATCAGATGAATGATTATGCGATCTCTAAATGGGCTGGTGAATTGATGTGTCTCAACTCAGCTTCTATGTTTGGAACCGAGACGGTACGGGTCCGTCCAGTTAATTGTTATGGACCCCAAGAAGAATATACACCTTACCGGGGTTTTATCCCGAAATTTGTCTATTGCGCCCTGCACGGCAGACCTTACACTGTATTTAAAGGTCATAAGCGTATAATTGATTTTGTTGAAGACTCCTGTAGAACATTTGCAAGTATAGTTGACAATTTTATCCCGGGGGAAGTGTATAATGTCGGGGGCAGACCCGAATGGGAAATGGACATAAAAGATTACTCAGATTTGATTTTGAAAGCAACGGGCGCGGATGAATCTTTTGTGACATATAAGGAAGCAGAACCTTTTACTACAAAAGTCAAAAAAATGGATTTCTCCAAGGCTGTGAGAGATTTGGGTCATGATCCAAAGGTTTCGCCTGAGGAAGGGATAAAGCGGACAGTCGCTTGGATGAAATATTTATACAGAATAAAATGATTTAAGCATTTTAGCGGAGAAAGCCTAATGAATTTGGGAAAACCTATGATGAAAAAGATAATGATTGTATTTGGTACGAGGCCTGAGGCCATTAAGATGGCACCTATAGTAAAGCAGTTCAAAGCTTGCCGGGACAGGATTAATACAATTGTTTGTGTCACGGCACAACACAGGCAGATGCTTGATCAAGTATTGAATCTGTTCGATATTGCCCCTGATTACGATTTAAATGTGATGAAGGAAAATCAGACATTAGCGGAGCTGACGGCAAATATGCTTTCCGGAATAACGGCAGTTATGGAACAGGAGAAACCCGATATTGTTTTTGTGCAGGGGGATACGACAACTACCTTTGTGACTTCATTAGCGGCATTCTACCTAAAGATTACTGTTGCTCACGTGGAAGCTGGATTAAGAACACGAAATAAGTTCAGCCCCTTTCCCGAAGAAATTAATCGTCGGCTGACTAGCCTGATGGCTGATTATCACTTTGCCCCGACCGAACAGGCAAAAAACAATTTAATAAATGACGGCATCCCGAGTTCATCTGTCTTTGTTACAGGCAACACAGTTATTGATGCATTAAAGATGGTAGTTGAAAAGCATAACAATACGGTTGAAAGAAAAAAGTGGAAGGATTCTTTCCTGTCAGAACATAATATTTTACTTTTGAATGCCAAAAGGACGCTTCTTGTAACCGGACACAGAAGGGAAAGCTTTGGAGACGGTCTTAAAAGGATTTGCGAAGCCCTATCTACACTCGCAAGCAAGCATCCTGATATACAAATAATTTATCCGGTACATCTAAATCCTAATGTCAGACAACCTGTTTATTCCATCTTATCCGATATTGAAAATATTCATTTGATTCCGCCGTTGGATTACGAACCTTTTGTTTTTTTAATGAACAACAGCTATCTGATCCTCACGGATTCCGGAGGCATTCAGGAGGAGGCGCCTACATTGGGTATACCTGTTTTGGTAATGCGTGATACGACGGAAAGACCCGAGGGGGTTGAAGCCGGTACAGCAAAACTGGTTGGGACTGACATTGAAAACATAGTAAGAGAAGCAGGCAAGCTTCTAAATGATAGCTTGGAATATGACAGGATATCAAAGGCCGTAAATCCTTATGGGGACGGACAGGCGAGCAAAAGTATTGTTGAAATTATATTGAAAGACAAAATTAATTCGTAGGAGGTGGGCTGTGGACACAAATGAAAAAAGAGTGAAATGGGTTGAAGATTATCTGGTAAAGGTTAAAATAGAAGACGTATTAGCGGAATATTATATCGGGAAAAATATACTGGTCACTGGCGGGGCTGGCGCTATAGGCAGCAACTTGATTATTGCTTTGTCCAAACTTACAGGAGAATCTGGCAAGGTTGTTGTGCTGGACAATTTGTCGTCTATCAAGAAGAAGTATCCGTGGAATGTAACTCCTTTGAAGAATATTATGTTTGTTGAAGGAGATGTAAGAAACGATATCGATTTGAAAAGAGTTTTTAAAGAAAACATTCATTTGGTTTTTCATCTGGCTGCTTTTTTCGCAAATCAGAATTCAGTCGATTATCCTGAGATATCAGCGGAAGTTGATGTAATCGGTCAGATTAAGCTGCTCGAATATTCCCGTCTGGCCAAGATAGAAAGATTTATTTATGCATCAAGCGGATGTGCTATTTATGGATCTTACCCGGAGTTGCCTTTAAAGGAGGATTTTATATCTATGCATCTGACAACGCCGTATCAAGTTAACAAAATGACCGGGGAAATGTACTGTAATTTTTATGCTCACCATTATGATATGAAGATCGTGAATTGCAGATTTTTCAATTCCTATGGTCCTGGAGAAGTTCCGGGCCAGTATCGCAATGTGATACCGAATTTTATTTACTGGGCAATGAACGGCAAGTCATTGCCTATTACCGGTACGGGTGAAGAGACAAGAGATTTTACTTATGTGCTGGATTTGGTTCAGGGGCTTGTAAAGGCGGGATATTATAATGAAGCGATCGGTGAAAATTTCAATCTGGCTTCAGGCAAAGAAACGAGCATTATTGATATGGCGAATCTTGTAAATGAAGTTTGCGGTAATAAGTCTCCGATAAACCATAAGCCAAGGAGAAAATGGGATACCAAGCCCCGACTATTGGCTTCCGTTGAAAAGGCAAGGAGATTGGTCAGGTATCAGCCTTTCGTGGAATTTAATGAAGGATTCATGAAGAATATAGAATGGTTTAGAGAAAACTGGGCGATTATAAAGGGACTCGCTGATTTTCCACCCGGCATGAGCAGCGCAGTAAGGAATGAAGTGCGCGAGAAAAGCGGATAGACAACAATAAACTGCAGCAAGCCTTAAATGGGGATGATTTCCATTTAACCGATTACCCTGATACAAGTAAAGACCAACTTACCACAAAAGGAAAAAAAACAATATGGAAGCAGCAGTCGTTGTAACATATAGATGCAATGCACGGTGCAAGATGTGCAATACATGGCAGTTTCCTTCAAAGCCGGTGGAAGAAATTACTCCAGAAGTGATCGATAAGATTCCTGGAGGAATGACCCGCTTAAATATCACCGGTGGAGAGCCTATGCTTCGCAGGGATATTGAAGATATAGTCGCCGTGCTGCACAAGAAAACGAATCGTCTGGAGATAAGCACAAACGGATTTTTTACAGATAAGATCGTAAGTATTGCCAAGAAATATCCTGATATCACGATCCGGGTCAGTCTCGAAGGTTTCCCCGCAACTAATGACAGTATTAGGGGGATTAAAGACGGTTTTCACAGAGGGCTTTATACGATAGTAAAGCTGATGGAACTCGGAATCAAGGATATAGGTTTTGCTACGGTTGTGCAGGATGGCAATTATAAAGAACTCGTCGACTTTTACAGATTTGTTTCTTCCCTTGGAGTCGAATATTCAATATGCATCGGGCACAATTCATTTTATTTCCATAAGACGGATAATGAAATAATAAATAAAGACGAGGCAATTGGAGAAATGGAAAATCTCATAAGGGCGCTTCTTACATCTAAAAGGAAAGATTTGAAATTAAAAATCAAGGATTGGTTTCGCGCCTATCTCACCAGGGGGTTGATCAGATTTGCGAGAGACGATAAAAGGGCGTTAAATTGTGGAGCAGGGAGTGATGTGCTGTTTCTCGATCCTTATGGGGAAGTATTTCCCTGTAATGTTATGGAGAGATCAATGGGAAATATCAAGAAGAGAAGTTTTTATGATGTATGGAACAGTGAAGAGGCAAAAGCAATAAGGGAAACCGTCTGTGTTTGCACACAAAACTGCTGGATGATGGGAACCGCTGTCCCGGCGATGAGAAAGGCGATATGGAACCCGGTCTCGTGGGTAGTTTATAACAAGATTCGCCTGTTCCTTGGCAAGAATGTTGTAGGAATATAGCTTCGGTATTCAAAGTGAATTATGCAAAAACTTAAAATAGCGATGATAGGAGTTCGGGGCATCCCGGCGACCTACGGCGGCGTTGAAAAGCATGTCGAAGAGCTGGCTGTGCGACTCGTTGGAAGAGGACATCATGTAACAGTCTTTTGCAGATCTTTTTACACTCCCCAGATAAAAGACTATAAAGGGGTCAAAATCATTAGACTGCCTACCATTAATCAAAAACACCTGGAAATGATTGTTCATACGGTCATGTCTGCTTTATATATCGCGTTCAAACGATTTGATATTGTACATGTTCACAGCATTGACCCGGCATTAGTTACACCATTGAGGCTTTTTAAGAACAGACGTAAAATCGTAGTAACTTCACATGGTCAGGCATACAGGAGAGATAAATGGGGTAGGCTCGCAAAAAATATTTCAAAGATGGCTGAAAAGATTTCCATGAAATATTCAGATGCCATTGTATCTGTTTCCCGTACATTAAAACAATACTACAAAGAGACATATGGCCGTGATATTGTTTATATCCCTAACGGAGTTGAAATAATAGAAGTGGTCAATGACGATGTCTTGAAAAAATTCGGATTGACTATGAAAGGATATATCCTTTTTGTGGGCAGACTTATTCCTACAAAGGGGTGTGATTTTCTTATCGAAGCCTATAACAGCTTGAAAACAGATCTGAAACTTGTAATAGTTGGAGGTTCATCTCATACAGATGAATATGAGTTAAAATTGAAGGGTATGGCTAATGAAAATGTAATGTTCGCGGGCTATCAATATGGTGAAAATTTATGGCAGCTCTATGCGCATTGCAAACTTTTTGTATTCCCGTCTGAAATTGAAGGGTTGCCTATTGTGCTTCTTGAAGCGCTAAGTTTTGGTGTTCCGGTGGTTTTCAGTGATATTCCGGAAAATATGGAAGTAGCGCAGGGGATTGCCATTTCTTTTAAAAATACTGATGTAAATGACTTGTCAGTTAAGATCCAAGATTTTTTGACAGATCCGTCAGAGGGAGAAGAACTTGCCGTTAAAGCAAGAGGAGTTATAGAAAAAAAATATAATTGGGATTCTATAGTGGATCAAACAGAAGTTCTTTATAATTCGATTTTATAGGAGAAAAGTATGAAGATTAATTTTGTAGACCTCAAAGCACAATATTTACCAATAAAATCTGAAATCGATTCTGCCATACAAAATGTTATTGATAAGACGGCTTTTACCCTGGGAGAAGAAGTTGAGATATTTGAAAAAAACTTTGCCGATTACTGCGGTTCAAAATACTGCATAGGAATCAGTTCAGGAACAGATGCTTTGCATCTTGCTTTGCGTGCAATAGGGGTCGGTTACGGTGACGAAGTAATAGTTCCGGTAAATTCATTTATCGCCACTGCGGAAGCGGTATCGCATTGTGGTGCAATACCTGTCTTTGTTGATGTCGATGAAAAAACATATAACCTGGATGTGCTAAAAATTGAAGAAAAAATTACAGTTAAAACAAAAGCAATAATTCCAGTTCATCTTTATGGTCAATTAGCGGACATGGACGCTGTTATAGGCATTGCTGGACGGTACAATCTCAAAGTAGTAGAAGATGCTTGTCAGGCGCATGGGGCAGAGGCTTTGAATAAAGAGGGAGCATGGCAACGGGCCGGAACTTTCGGTGATGCAGCATGTTTCAGTTTTTATCCTGGCAAGAACCTTGGTGCTTACGGTGATGGAGGAGCAGTAGTGACAAACGATTCTGTAATAGCTGAGAAACTAAGGCTTTTACGAAGCCACGGTGAAAACGCTAAATACATACATTCAGTCGTAGGTTATTGCAACAGGCTTCATGCAATTCAGGCTGCTATCCTTAATGTAAAATTAAATAAACTTGACGAATGGAACCGGAAAAGAAAAAATAATGCTCAACTTTATGGAAAATTACTAAGTGGATCTGGTGTTACCGTACCATATTGCGGGGAGAATAGAAGACACGTATATCATCTTTACGTAATAAGAGCGGAGGACAGAGACGGATTAATAGATTTTTTAAGTGATCGCGGGGTATCTACCGGCATTCATTATCCTACACCAATTCATTTGCAGGGTGCTTACAACAATTCTGGATATCGGGAAGGTAATTTCCCGGTTGCTGAAAAAATAAGCAAAGAAATTTTATCACTTCCGATGTTCCCGGAACTTACAAGTGAGCAAATTGAATATATAACAGAGTTGATAAGGAAAAAATTCAAAGATTAAGTTTATAACTCAATTGCTAATCCCTATTAAAACATGTTAATTTAAAAATATCTAATGACGACTAAATACTTCTCAGAGAGCATATTCCCTCTCGTGGTGAATAATAAGTGGAAGTAAAAGCTAATCGCTTCGCATTGAGAGTAAAGCGGATAATGGATATTTTTGGTTCTATAACAGGTTTAATTGTTTTTTTTCCTATTTTTATTGTTTTATCAATATTGATAAGGATTGACTCTCCTGGTCCTGCTATTTTCAAACAGAAAAGAATCGGTAAAGATGGGAGGCCTTTCATTTTCTACAAGTTTCGAACAATGACTAATAATGCCGATGAAACAGCACATAGAGACTATATCAGAAAGCTTTTGACGGAAGAGGACGTTAAGCCGGAAAATAACGGGAAAGAGAAAATATTTAAACTGGTAAATGACGCGAGAATCACAAGGATAGGATGTTTTTTGAGGAAAACAAGCATTGATGAACTTCCTCAATTATTTAACGTCTTAAGAGGGGATATGTCTCTTGTTGGGCCAAGGCCGCCTATTCCTTATGAAGTTGAATTGTACGAAGAATGGCAAGTAAAAAGGCTATCTGTTATTCCGGGTATGACGGGATTGTGGCAAGTAGAGGGTAGAAACAAGCTGGGATATATAGACTCAATTCAGCTTGATCTGGAATATATTAAAAACTGGTCGCTGTGGTTAGATATTAAAATATTATTTAAGACAATATCCGTAGTTTTTTTAAGAAAAGGAGTTGCTTAATGGGAGTTGCTGAATGATAAATATAGGTATTGTCGGTTATGGGTATTGGGGGCCTAATCTTGTCAGGAATTTTGTAGAGAACAATAAGTGCCAGGTCTTATATATTTGCGAATTAGACAGAGGGAAATGGCCAAGAATTCAAAGGAAATATTCTGACATTATATTGACCAACAACTATGATGATTTATTGAAAGACCCGTGTTTAAATGCAATCGTAATTGCTACCCCTGTGTCGACCCATTATCCTCTGGCAAAACAAGCTCTTTTGAGCAAAAAAGATATTTTTGTTGAAAAACCGCTGACAACAAAAATCACAGAGGCTGAAGATCTCAATAAACTTGCCGAAGATAATGGGTGTGTTTTATTTGTAGACCATACGTTTAAGTACAGTCCGCCAGTGATTAAAATTAAGGAGATTCTTGATAGAGGAGAACTAGGAGAAATACAATATATAACATCCTCCCGAATAAATCTGGGCTTGCATCAAAAAGATATCAGTGTGATATGCGACTTAGCTCCTCACGATTTATCAATTCTTTTTTACTGGCTGGATGAGGACCCGGTTGAAATATCTGTCAGAGGAAAAGGCTTTATACGGGAAGATATCCCGGATGTCGCCTTTATTAATATGAAATTCCCTTCGGGCATTCTTGCGAATATACACATAAGTTGGCTATCTCCCATTAAATTACGAAAGACAGTAATAGTTGGGAGTAAGAAAATGCTCGTGTTTGACGACACACAACCTGTTGAAAAAATAAAAATTTATGACAAAGGAATCAGTAACAGTGATGCAGAAAATTTTTATCCAAACTACAGGACAGGTAATATTATATCTCCAAGCATTGATACAGCAGAACCGCTTCGTCTGGGGATAAATCATTTTCTTGAATGTGTTGAACAACGAAAAAAACCCTCAACAGGTGGCGAAGATGCTATCAGAGTAGCCAAGGCATTGCAGTATGCCGAGAAATCATTGAAGATGGGCGGGAGATTACTTAAGAAATGTTGAAAAACAAAATTGATGACGGTATTAACATTGGTATCATAGGCTGTAATTATTGGGGCAGGATTTTATTGCGAAATTTGGTGGAGAATGCCGGATGTTGTTCAAAATTCCGTATTTCCGCCTGTAGCGATTATTATTCATCTAATTTGAAATTTATTGAAGAAAGGTACCCATTTATCAGTATTATCAAGGAACCCGCAGAATTGATCAGGAGTCCTAAAATTGATGCGATAGTTATAGCTTCTGATGTGTCTACTCATTATTCCCTTGCAAGGAGGGCGATACTGAATAAAAAGCATCTTCTTGTGGACAAACTCATTGCCTCAACTTCTATTGAAGCGGAAGAAATAGTTGATTTGTCACATTCCCAAGGAACCATATTAATGGTAACTAACCCGCTTGAATACAGTCCTGCGGGAATTAAGATTAAGGAATTACTGGAAAGAAAAAATTTGGGCAAGGTATATTATATTACCTCTTCACGAATGAATTTTGGAATTTACCGTCATGATATAAATGTTATATGGGATTTAGCTTATCACGATATTTCTTTACAAAACTGGTGGTTAAAAGAGTTGCCGGAAAATGTATGGGCTACCGGTAAAAATAGTACATATAAAGGAATGTGTGATACCGCTTTTATAAATATGGAATTTCCGTCCGGTATTATGACAAATATTGGTGTGAGTTGGCTTTCACCCAAAAAGTTAAGACGAATGGTAATATGCGGAAGTAAAAAGATGCTGGTTTTTGATGACGCAAGGAGTTCCGAGAAAATTCAGGTTTATGATAAAGGCGCTGAATTGAAAGACCCTGAGAGCTTTGATGAATTTCAACTTACATATAGGAGCGGAGACGTGCTTTCTCCAAGAATTGATACATATGAACCTTTAACTAAAACGATAGAACATTTTTTTGAATGTATTGAGAAAAACAACGACCCAAGAACAAATGGGAAAAACGGAATTCAGGTAATAAAAATTCTTGAAGCAATAGACAGGTCATTGATAAACAACGGTCATGTCGAAAAAGTTGTGTAAGCAGACTCTTGGTCTGTACATAAAAACTGCACTTTGAAAATTTCACAAAAAATTGAATTCAGAACATATCATTGAAATACCTTAACGTCTTTATCGGTATTGATACAGTTTTAGAAGAACCCGTAATAATTGGAAAACCTCCTCGGGGAAGGGAAGAAGGTGAATTACAAACCTTTATCGGGGGAAAGGGTATAATCAGGCCCTTTACTACCATATATGCCGGGAACCGTATTGGAGATAATTTTCAAACAGGTCAAGGTGTATCAATTAGGGAAGATAATATCATTGGGAACAATGTCAGCATAGGAACAAACAGTGTTTTGGAATTTGGGAACAGAATTGGGAATAATGTCAGAATTCATACCGGCTGTTTCCTCGAAATGGTTACTATTGAAGAAGATGTCTTTATCGGGCCCAGTGTAGTTTTCACTGATGATCCCCATCCGATGAATTGTCCTAAATATAAAGAATGCCTCGCAGGGGCAACTGTTAAAAGATTGGCCCGTATCGGCGCGAATTCAACTATTTTACCGGGTGTGAAAATCGGAGAGAATTCACTAATCGGCGCAGGATCGGTTGTGACCCTAAATGTGCCTGATAATGCTGTAGTTGTTGGTAATCCTGCCAAAGTTATTAAATCACTTGATGATATTAAATGTTTTAAGGGATATTTTGACAAAGTATTTTCCTGGCCGCCTTACACCAGATAAATTTATTTATCTGGACGCCTGTTACCATTAATGACATATTCTATAGTCATTCCTACAAAAAACAGGCCAGTTGACCTTCGATACAGTTTGCGATCGATAGTTAATCAGACATTGCTTCCCAAGGAAGTTATTATTATTGATGCCAGTTCCGATAGTACAAGCACTGAGAACGAGAGAAGTTGTGCCGAGATATTAGGTAATTGCGTCAAGATGATTTATCAACGCAGCCCTTCCGGAGTTAATAAACAAAGAAATACCGGAGCAGATATTGCAACAGCTGAAATAGTTTTTTTCCTTGATGACGACGTCAAGCTTAACAGTGATTACAGCGAGAAGATAATTGAGGTCTACAAGGCAAAAGGAAACTGTAACGTTGGAGGTGTACAGGGTTGCATCAAGAATTATTATAATGAATCCTGGATCAACCGGGCATATAAGAAATTATTTTTTATGACCCGCGTCTCTGTAAACGAAGAAAGCAGATTTTTGCCGTCATTAGGTTATGTTTATATCCTTTCACCAAAAAATATTATCGAAGTCCAGGCAATGCCGTCATTGATATGCAGCTATTACAGAACGGTATTTAATGAGTTCAGGTTCGATGAAACATTCCACAGATGTACCGACCTGGAAATTTCATACAGAATTTCAAAAGCATATAAGCTTTATCAGACCCCTTATGCAGTAGCTACACACCATCATACTGAAGAGACGCATATGAACATTAAAAAATTGAATAGGTCATATATCATCCATATGCATAAATTAATGAAGAAACATATGCCTGGAAGAATAAATAACAAACTCGCCTATTTCTGGAGCATCATTGGGGAATTGATAATGAGTGCTGCCAAAAGCGGGTTAAAGTTTAATTCTGACGCCTTTATCGGCACTGTTGATGGTCTGAAAACCATTTGTTTGAAAAACGTTGATGTTGAAGTATTTCCAGACGTGAGTGATTGCCCTAACTAATAATCTCTCCTTAACTTTTCTAACTTGAATATATTGTGAAGACCAGGAAGGATTTAAAGTTTACGGCTGTAATGGTTTTTATGACCGCGGTAGTTATCATCGCCTTACTTGAAGTGGGTTCCTTCATGCTCATAAAGCGATTAAATTTTTATTTGCCTTTGTCGGTGAACAACTTTTCTTTTCCCGAGGGCAATAAAAATCCGTTTAGTTATGATTTGGGCTGGGAACCAGTGTATCCTAATGAGTATGGATACCGAGGACAATCAAAGGACGTCGGTAGTGCGATACTGAGTTTGTTTGGAGACAGTTTTGTTAAGGGCCACTCGGACATCGAAAAATCATGGGCACACCTTCTGGAACAGAAGCTGGGAATGACCGTTCTGAATTTCGGCGTCGGCGGATACGGCACCGATCAGTCCTATTTGAGATTTGAAAAAAGATATGTTGGGGAAATTAAAACACCTTACGTATTACTGGGGATAATGTCCGAGAACATTGCGAGAATTGTAAATAGATACCGCGGTTTTTATATGAGAAGATCCAGTTTATATTTCACAAAGCCAATGTTTTCACGAGGCAAAGACGGGACCGTTACATTAATCCCCAATCCTGTTAAATCTTATTCAGAGATGGTATTACTTAAGGATATAAATTTCTTGAGAAAGATTGGCGAAGGAGACTACTGGTACAACTATTTTGATAATTATGGGCTGAATAGAGAAGTCCATACTCCTTATTTTTATTTTTTGATTAAGGCGTTACCTTATTATTATAAATATTTTTATGAAATCAAGATGACAGATCGAACTGACTATTACGATATGTATGACGATCCCGAGATTTTATCGTTGATGGAGGATATTATCTTCAAATTTATAACAAGAGCCCGGGAAAACAATTCAATACCTATTATTTTATTTTTCCCCAATTCTCTGGATATGGTCAATTATAAGAAAAAGGGAAATACTGTCTATCATGGTTTTTATCTGCAAATCAAAAACAGACATCCAATGACGATGGATGCACTGGATTATTTTGTTCCTCACATCGGGCATAATGTGGATGTTAATGCATTTTTCAGGTCGGATGGGGATGGACATTATGGCTTTAAAGGAGAACGTATTATTGCTGACGGTCTTTATCAGGATATAACAAGGTTGGATCGTGATAATAATTTCGTTGGGAATATTAGCAGGACTGCCGTGGATGATATTAAAACCAATTGATTTATCCTGAAATCGGATGTCTCAGGCCCTCGATTGGCTTTATGAAAATATCATAATAGAAGTTTCATGACGGGCAGGCCTAATAATAAATAGATAATATGAAAAAAGATGACGCAACAACTGATAGAGAGCATCTTTCAAAAATTGCCAAAAATGCAGGTATCAGCGGCATTGGCGAAATTGTTTTCAACATAATAGGATACGCTACGAGCATTGTAATTACACGCAGCGTAGGCGCTTCTGTATATGGAGTTTTTAGTCTTGCAAATATCATTGTTTGGGTTGCCCAGATATTTTCATCCGCAGGTATGAGTGAAGGTGTGCTTCGGTTTGTTGCCTTTTATAAAGGCAGGGATGATATGCCGCGTATGAAAGGATCGCTTATATTCGGTTCACGGGTGTCATTGGTCTTAAGCTTATTTTTTATGGTGGGCTTGTATTGCACTGCCGATTTAATGGCCGACAGGTTATTTCACGATCCCGATGTCGCATTTTCCGTGAAAGTTCTGATCATATCACTTCCCTTTTTAACGCTTGGGGAATTATGGTTGAGGGCCATTCAATCACTTCAGGCCGTAAAGTATCAGGTGTATATTCAAAAGTTCTATCAGCCGATTATTAAAATTGCGGTCCTGACAATCTTGTTTTTTGCAGGCTTGAAGTTAGTCGGGCTCCTGATAGCCAGCGTTGTATCGGTATTCTTCGGTTTTGTGCTTGCGCTGCTGTATCTGACGCGATTGTATCCTTTTCACAGGGGAGTGCCAAAGCCGGTATATGAAAAAAGAGAAATGATACATTTTTCATTACCTCTTTCAATGACTCAACTTCTGGGTGTGATGACATTTTATATCGATTCTCTTATGCTGGGGTATTTCAAAACCACCACTGAGGTGGGAGTATATACGGTAGTCACGCGCCTGGCTATTTTGATTATATTGCCGCTGACTGCTGTCAATACAATATTTGCTCCAATGATCTCCGAATTTTATAGCAAGCAGCAGATGAATAGGTTAGCAGCTTTGTTTAAAACCGCAACCAAATGGATATTTGTTCTCAGCTTTCCGGTATTTCTGGTCCTGGTTTTGTTTGCTGAGCCCATAATGGGAATTTTCGGGACAGGTTTCGTAATAGGTTCAATAGCTTTGATAATTCTTGCCTGTGGAGAACTGGTGAATGCCGGCGTTGGCTCTGTCGGTTATATGCTGATGATGACCGGGCGGGCCAAGATTGTTATGCTAAATTCCATTGTTTTCTGCATACTTAATATTGTACTCAATTATTTGTTGATTCCGCCCCATGGCATTATAGGAGCAGCAATAGCAACAGGGACATCACTTGCAATTGTCAACATTATGAGAGTAATAGAAGTGTATGTATTGCTGAATATTCAGCCTTTCAAACTGAATTATTTGAAGCCTTTGCTGTCCGGTCTTATTTCCTGTTTTCTTGTGTATTTCGTAAGGGACTATTTCAAGGCAAGTTCGTTGATAGCGGTTGTTGTGCAAATATTTTTCTTCCTTGCATTATATGGCATTTTTATGTTTCTATCGAAATTAGACGAAGATGATGAATATATTCTTAATTTAATATACACAAAGGTAGCTAATGCCAGGGCGGTTGTATTTAATTCGGAATAACCCTCCCTGGAGCAAGGTAACCACTCCGTGTCAATAAATAAAAATATATATTTTCCCGCAGGAGTTCTAATTGCATCCCTCATCTATTATCTAAGTTATGCAAGTTATGGGTTCCTTGTAGATGATTGGGGGATGATTGTTGTGGCGGCGGAGCAGTTTTTGGAGGGAAAGGTTTTTTACAGGGATTTTAGTATCCTGTATACGCCTGGAATATATCTTTATACTGCTCTTGCATTCAAGATGTTTGGGAAATCCCTGTATTCCGCCATGATCGCCTGGAGCATTCTCCGGGCTTTGAGTTGCGTTCTAATATATTTAATTGGTCTGAAGTTTGTGCCTCGAAAACTCGCTCTTATATTGCCGCTGTTTCTCTTGTTAGTACCCGGGGCACTCCATAAGAGTTTTTTTATTTTCTTTGCACTTCTCAATTCTCTTCTTCTTGTGGAAGCAATGGCGACAGACAGGAAAAGTTTCTATATACTGTCAGGGATAGTTTCAGCAATTACGTTAATTTTCAGGGTAGATCTCTTCGGTTTCTTTGCTATAGGTTTGGTCACAGTCCATATTTTGGGAATATGGTGGTCTGGAAAAATGGCGATGGATTTCTCCCAATTGAAGAAGCCATTGAAAAACATATTTTTCTGGGGGGTCGGAGTTGCGATAGGCATTTCCCCTTTTGCGTTTTATCTGTATTCCAATTCAGCATTGGTCGAGGCCTATCGCCAAAGCTCCGGTTACACGACAAGTATGAGAAATGTATGGTTTGAGCTGCCGCCGTTGAGCCAAATTATTTCTTCGAAATTTGCTGCCATTAAATATCTGGGAGTAATCATCCCCTTTTTCCTTTATTTTCTCGCTGCCATCAGCATGATCAGCATTGCAAGAATGTTCAACGAAGTGGATAGAAAACTTCTTGTTCTCTTTTTATTCGGATGTATGATGTTAAATCAAGTCATTATATGGCCCGGTTTTGGACGTATATCTTTGGTGCTGCCGCCGGTACTTGTAGCAACCGTCTATTTAATCTATAGATATTACACGACCACCAGAGGCAGATTGCATTCAATGGGACTGCTGATTCATACTGTACCACTTTTCGGGATGAGCCTTGTAATAGCCGTATTTATATTGTTCAGTTGCTATACAGCGGATATTTATTCTAACGGATCGGTATTCAGATTATTCAGGGATAAAAATACAGCGTTGCTGACCGACCCCAGATTACAGGTTTATGCTGACCATCAAGAGGCGGAACAGTTTATGAAGGTCAGTGACGCTATACGCAGGATGACAGACGAGTCTGAATATGTTTTCACTTTTCCGAATAATTCCCTTATGTATCATTTCGTAACAGGACGAAGGAAATTGGAAAAATTCAGTTTGATCTCGGAATATCTAAAGTCGGAGGAAAAACAGCGGGAAGTAATACGGCTGTTGGAGGAAAAGAAAGTAAGGCTGGTTGTTTCGGACTTGTCAAACGGACGGGAGTATCTTGCTCCCATCGTACATGAGTATATCAAGGGGCATTATGAACCGAAGCAGGCAATAGGTTCCATATCGTTTCTTGTAAAAAAACAGTAAGCTTGGAATTGATTTTTAATTATTAACTTGCTCGAATTCGACTGTATTTAAATCATGATTCCCATCCGTTATGGAGAGGATAATCGGCATGCATGGAAATAACAAAAAAGTAATCGTAGTGGGTTTGGATGGAGCAACGTTCACTCTTTTAGAACAGTTTGTGCAAGAAGGCAGGATGCCGAATTTCCAGAAAATACTTAGGGAAGGTGTTTCGGGAATTTTGCAGTCAACAGTTCCACCTGTTACCGCGCCTGCGTGGTGTTCGTTTGCGACAGGGAAAAATCCGGGGAAGCACGGTGCTCATGATTTTATAGTGAAAAATAAAGATAACGAAATGGTGATAATCAACAGTCAGCGAATAAAAGGAAAGAAAATCTGGGACATATTGGGTGACTATAATAAGAAAGTAGGCGTTATTCATTTTCCCATCAGTTATCCTCCTGAGAAGGTGAACGGTTTTATGTTATCCGGATTTATTTCCCCCCCCAATAAGAAAAATTATTCGTATCCGGAAGAACTGTATCCCGATCTGCTGAAAGAAACAGGCGAATATATTTTCAATGTGAAAGTCCCTGAGAAAAAGAATTGGCAACAGACGGGCCTGGAAGATATAAGACCGTTTATAGACAAACTTTATCATGAAACCGAATTGCGGTATAAAGCTTACAGGTATTTGAAAAGGAAGCACGACTGCGATTTTTGGTACCTGTTGTTCATGAGCTTTGACAAGATTCAGCATGTCCTGTGGAAATTTCTGGATATTAACTGTAGAAATCATGACCGGGGAAAGATATTTGATTATATTATTAAGTGCTATGAGCAGATTGACGGAATTTTAGGTCATATTCTAAGTGAATTGGACAATAATACGTCAATGATTGTTCTTTCCGATCATGGTTTTGGCCCCAAAGATAAATGGTTATATGTTAATGTTTGGCTGGAAAAAAATGGTTTTCTACAAAAAAATCTTGTGAAACTGGTGAAAGAGAAGGTCAAAGAGAAGTTAGGTTTCAGGAGTGGAAAATATTTTGAAGGGATTCCTGCTCCGACAGTGAAAAGACATGAATTTTTAAATTTGCAGCGGACGAAAGCATACTCACCTAACTCTTCATCCTATGGAATATTTATTAATTTGAAAGGCAGGGAAAAGAGCGGGATTGTTGAGAAAGGGAAGGACTATGAAAGGCTGAGAAATGAACTTAGGGACAGGCTGTTATCGTATAAAGATGATGAGACGGGAACCAATGTGATTGATGAAGTATATTTTTCAGACCAAATTTATCATGGCCCGTTCCAGCAGAACGCGCCGGATCTGATTTTATGCCCAGCATATGGGTATATGATTATTGATTCTTTTTCAGTGTCCGGCAAGTGTCTTGTGAAGGTGGATGTCCCTGAGGGCACTCATCGCCCTGAAGGAATTTTCATCGCTGCCAACAATAAGGATCTCATGCACGGAGCGAGGATCAACGATATCAATATTATTGATATCGCGCCAACCATTTTATACCTGATGGGGTTACCCATTCCGTCTGACATGGATGGAAAGATCATTGCGCCGATGTTTAATGATGCATTTTTGAAATCGAACTCTCCTGTATTTACGGAGTCTGAAGCCGGAACCATAGCGTCAGCGAATGAAGATGTTTATAGTGAAGAGGATGACAAGCAGATAAGAGACAGCCTGAAAGGGCTCGGATATCTTGATTGAATTATAGTGATGTGAATATTCTCCTTATCAACAAATATCATTATTCCCGCGCAGGCGTTGAAACGGTTTACTTCAATACCGCAAGATTGCTGGAGTCCCACGGTAATAAATTAGTTTATTTCTCAATGGACCATCCCGGAAATGAGCCATGCGAAACAGGCAGGTTTTTCGTTCCTTATGTGGACCTGAATGTCCGGCATGGTATTTTAGATCAAGTTAAGATTGCAGGGAGACTACTTTATTCTTTCAAGGCACGAAATAATCTGGCAGCGCTGCTGGATAATAATCATGTTGACATTGCGCATTTGCATGACATATGTCATCAAATTTCACCGTCAATCCTTCATGAATTGAAGAAAAGAAAAATACCGGTAGTCATGACGCTTCACGATCCAAAACTTGTATGTGCTTCATATTACCTTTTTGCAGGCGGCAAACCATGCGAAGCTTGTTGCAATGGAAAATATTTCATGACTGTCAAGAAGAAGTGTGTTAAGGATTCATTTGCCAAAAGTATTTTGTCTGCTCTCGAAATGTATTTACACCATGTGATACTTGACATATATGGAAATGTTGATGTTTTTATTTCTCCCAGTCTTTTCCTTAAAAATAAAGTTCTGGAAATGGGTTTTAAAAGAAATATTGTGCATCTTTATAATTTTATCTATATTCAGGCGGATGGACCTGATAATGAAAGCGTCCCTGACGATGAAAAGAACACAGTCGCTTATGTCGGCAGACTTTCATATGAGAAGGGTTTGCTTACTCTTCTCGATGCAGCTCGCCTTACAGAAAATATGGGGGTACAGGTAAAGATTATAGGAGACGGGCCGCTAAAAGAAAAGCTTCATAATAAAGTTAAATCGGAACAAATAAAGAATGTGATCTTTTTAGGTCATCTCAAAAAGGACACCCTCTATAAAGAAGTTAAAAAGAGCGCGGCTGTTGTCCTTCCATCAGAGTGTTATGAAAATAATCCATTGTCTGTTATCGAAGCATTTTCATTAAGCAAACCTGTTATAGGCTCAAGATTGGGAGGAATTCCGGAGCTTGTTAAAGATAATGAAAGAGGTTTGACTTTTAAACCGGGAGATGCAAAAGATTTGAGTCTAAAGATCGAGTATCTTATGGAGAATCCGGACAAGGCGGAGATGATGGGGAAAAATGCAAAAGCTTTTGTTGAAGAGGAGTTAAGTCCGGATAAATATTACGTGAAATTAATGGAAATTTATAAGGAAGCTTTAAAAAAATCAAATTAACACAGGAGGTTAAGGATGAAGGCACTTATTACCGGAGGAGCGGGTTTCATAGGATCCCATCTTGCTGAAGCACTTCTTGAGGAAGGACATGAGGTATATATCATCGATGACCTTTCAACCGGCAGCATCGATAACATAGATCATTTAAAGGAGCGAAAGGGTTTCCATTATGTAGTGGACACAATAATGAATTCTCCGCTGTTGGCTGAGCTTGTAGATAAATGCGACATCGTTTATCATCTTGCCGCCGCCGTGGGTGTAATGCTGATTGTTGAAAGTCCTGTGCGCACTATAGAGACCAACGTAAAAGGAACGGAAGAAGTTCTCAAGCATGCAAATAAGAAAAAGAAAAAAGTCATTATAGCATCTACATCCGAGGTGTACGGGAAAAGCTCCCAAAAATTGTTCCGGGAAGACGGAGATCTCGTCATGGGCTCAACGACAAAAGGCAGATGGAGCTATGCATGTTCAAAAGCCCTGGATGAATTTTTAGGATTGGCGTATTGGAAAGAAAAAGGACTTCCGGTCGTTGTTTTGAGGTTTTTTAATATCGTCGGTCCGAGACAGACGGGCAGATACGGGATGGTAATCCCGCGCTTTGTCAAACAGGCATTGCATAATAAACCCATTACTGTTTTCGGCGACGGCAAACAGTCGAGATGCTTTGCGCACGTTAAAGATGCAGTTGATGCACTTATAAAGATCGGCGTGACTGAAGACGCGGTCGGGCAAGTCATTAATTTAGGTAATGATTCGGAGGTGTCCATTGAAGAACTTGCAATAAAGGTGATGAAGCTTGCCAACAGCAAGTCTGAAATACAGTATATTTCATATGATGACGCCTATGAAGAGGGATTTGAGGATATGCTTAGACGTGTCCCTGATCTTTCAAAGATAAATAAACTGATCGGATATAAGTCTAAATATGACCTCGATGACATAATTAAGGACGTAATAAAGTATTACAGGGAACATTAGAGACATCCCATATAAACTTTGTTTTCAATAACGCTTAACTACAATTGAGCATATTTTAGGCAATTGAAGAGCAGAAGGCTCATAGAGTTAAAATATAAAGTTGCATGGTATATCGGAGCCCTGTTTTCATTCTTTTTATATTTTTCCGGAATAGCGCCTTTTTATATTTTATTGCGGAAGAAAATTCTTAAACGGCATATTGTTCTTGTGCTAACTTACCATCGCATAAATGACACCGGCAAAGATAAGCATATATCTGTCAGTCTGGAGACTTTTAAACGCCAAATGGCTTATCTTAATAAAAAATTTAAAGTCATATCGCTTGATGATCTTATTCAAGGGTTGCAAGACGACCGTAGCTTGAAGAACGATGCTGTCGCCATCACTTTCGATGACGGATGGAAGGACAACTATACTAATGCATTCCGCATAATAAAAAATCATGATTTCCCGGCAGCGATATTTGTTGCAACGGATTTTATCGGAAAGGACTATGGATTAACCGAAGACGAAATTAAGACAATGCATAGGAATGACATTATATTTGGAGCCCATACCGTATCACATATATCACTGTCAAAGGTTGACTATGAAACCGCTGTATCAGAAGTAAAAGACTCAAAGCTGAAGTTGGAGAAAATTCTGCAACATGAAGTTGAATATTTCGCATATCCTTACGGCAAAAGAGGACAGGATTTCACCCATGAAGCAATTAGCATAGTCAGAAAAGCGGGGTTAACCGCGGCCTTCTCAACCAATAATGGGTGCATAAGCCGCAAGAGCGATCTTTTCGCTTTGGAAAGAATCGGTATTAGAGATTTTCCGATGTTTGTGTTTAAGGTGCGTGTTTCCGGAATATTTGAAAACAGATGGCTGAGTGCTTTGCGGAAGCTTTTGAAAATTTGATTAGGTAATAATAATTACCAGCTTGATATAAAATGAAAGTTTTTGTAATAGGCGCACGCGGATTTCCAAAAGTTCAGGGCGGAATCGAAAAATATTGTGAGGAGCTCTATAGCAGGTTGGTTGAAAACAATGGCATCGAGATTACCGGACTGGTTATTCCCAAGTATTACAAGGAAAAGATTGATGAATGGAAAGGCATAAAATTTATCCATATAAAGTCGGTAAAATCGAAGAACTTCGAGAAGATCTTGTATGGATTGATAGCGTCTTTGATTACCATCATCAAGCGGCCTGACATAGCTCATTTTCACGGCTTAAGCTGTGGATTGTATATTCCTTTGGTGAAACTATTCGGTATCAAGGTCATATTAACTTTCCAGTCACGAGATTATTTGTATCCTAAATGGGGCAAACTCGCAAAATTTATTTGGAGACTTTCTGAAAAGGCAGCTCTTAAATCCGACATGATATTAGCAGTCTCAAAGGCGCATACGGAATATTTAAGACAATACACCGACAGAGTTGTGCGGATACCGAACGGAGTTGAAGTCAATCATTTGAAAGTCTCTGTTGAAGAAGAGGAATTCTATCTAAAAAAATACGGCTTAAGAAAAGAAGGCTACATCTTTTTCGCCGGGCGATTTACTCCCGAAAAGGCGATAGAAGACCTTATCTGTGCATTCGAACAATTAAATGATAACAGATGTAAACTCGTTATAGCCGGAGATGCAGATCATGAAGACAGTTACAGCAGGAAGATCAAAGAACGAGCTTCCAGGACAGAACATATTATATTGACTGGTTTTGTAACAGGAAAAGAACTTCAGACTCTCTTTTCCAATGCTAAACTTTTTGTTCTGCCGTCGAAGTTCGAGGGATTGCCGCATGTTCTGCTTGAGGCCATCAGCTTCAGGATAGAAGTATTGGCAAGCAACATCGAAGCAAACCTCCAGGTAACCCTGGAGGCGAGCTGTTATTTTGAGCAGGGTAACACAGAAGATCTGAGGAAGAAAATAAGATACTTTGTTGAAAACCGTTCATCCGATCAAGAGAAGCTGAGAAGGCTGGAGATGCTGCAGAAAGAATACAATTGGGATAATATTGCGGATAAAATTTATGAGAGATACAAAGAATTGATATAAATAGAAATGATAAGAGAACAGAACGTATCATTGAAGAAATTTTTACTGTTTATCGACCTCCTTGCTGTTGTGGTCTCATTCGTTGCGGGATATTTTTTGAGAGTGGGATTTGTGTCTCCTTACGTTGAACGTTATTTCGGGAAGGGTTACGATAAAATTTTCCCATTCAGCACATATATCGAATTGCTTCCGGTTTTGCTTATCATATGGGGGGTATTTCTATATTATTTCGGCATGTATCGTTCTACCGGGATCAGACGTATAAGCGAGGCCTTTTTTATATCTTCCAAGAGTGCACTCCTTGGGTTTGTTGTTTTTGGCAGCTATATATTTATTTTGCATAAACAAGAAGAAGTAAACCGCTTGCTAATGGGGATTACTTTTATAATCGCAATCTTGCTTATTACAATTGAAAAGACCTTTTTTTTGTATGTGCTTAATGTTATCAGGAACAGAGGTACGAGTTTTAAAGCTACCCTTTTCCCCTATCGCAGTATACTAATTGTAGGTACCGGAAAAAGGGTTGAGGAATTTATTAATATGGTTGATCGTAATCCCGACTGGGGATTACACATCATTGGATTGGTTGATATAGATCCGGCATTAACAGGTAGATCAATTGAAAATTATAAAATATTGGGCACTTTTGATGATGTTTCGAGAATAATTCACGAGAATGTAATCGATGAAGTAGTATTTATTGTCCCGAGATCCTGGATTAATAAAATAGAGGATTTGATGTTGTTGTGCGAGAATGAAGGGCTAACAATAAATTTTGCCACTAACTTATTTTCACTTAAGTTCTCGCAGATCAAACAGGCAGATTTGCAGGGATTCCCTCTTTTAATTTTTGAAAATGCCTCTCATAATCCCGGAGCCCTCTTAATAAAAAGAATATTCGATTTTGTAGTGACTGGGATAGCTCTGCTCTTATTGTCGCCGCTATTCTTAATCTCAATTATTTTGGTAAAAGGGACTTCAGAAGGACCGGCATTTTTCAAACAGGAACGATGCAGCCTTTATGGTAGGAAATTTGTATTTTACAAATTCAGAACAATGGTAGTTGATGCAGAGGATAAACTTAAAGACATCTTTTGTTATAACGAGATGAAAGGGCCTGTTTTTAAGATGACGAATGATCCTCGAGTGACCAAGGTTGGTGTGTGGCTGAGAAAATACAGTCTTGATGAATTGCCGCAGTTGTGGAACGTTTTAAGGGGAGACATGAGTTTGGTTGGGCCAAGACCGCCTTTACCAGCAGAGGTCGAGAAATATGATAACTGGCAGAGAAGAAAGCTTAGCATGAGACCAGGAATTACCTGTTTGTGGCAAATTAGCGGAAGAAATGAAATTGCTGATTTTAACGAATGGATGAAGTTGGATCTGGAATATATTGACAATTGGTCGTTAGGTATCGATCTGAAAATCCTTTTGAAAACTATACCTGTAGTATTGATGGGCAAAGGAGCAAAATAAATTAGTGGGCATGAAACAGAAGTGTTGACTGTCAGTTAGAGGCTCAGCAATAGCCTTATTTGCGTATAGCGGCGCTTGATGAAGCGTAAGCGTCAAATTATTAGACGCTTACAGAAATTCTTGACTAATGCGCTTAAAGATAAATCATTTGCCCTGCATTTCTATCATGAATTTTTCACCGGTAATTTTCTCCACAGCCTTTACAAGCTTCTCCATGTCAACTCGAACTATTTTTCCAGTCTTAATGTTTTTTGAATAGTATATCCACTCTCCTGTTTCAGGGTCATGGGGGGGAAATAATTGTTTCGTTGCCACCTACATCTTGAACATACAACTGTCCGGAACTGGAATATATCCTTGCATTGTGATTAGAACCAAAAACTATATCTGCACCTTCACCATCTCCGTTAAGCACTATCCCCCTCTTAGATGCAGCCCCTCCGCTTTGAGCATCAATCCATATTCCACTTGTATTACTGATGGTTCCTGTAAAAGATTGCAAGTTGGAGACATGGAGTCCATATAAGTTTGATATGGTAGATGTGCCTATGTCCGACAATGCACCGGGGCTTTCCGCATAGAACATGGAAGCGTTGCTAATTGTTGTATTCGGAGTCCCTCCACGTCTGTCAATAGTGGATGAAACGCCACGTGCATAAGTAATAGTTCCTGCCGTACCATCGCCATATAATCTGACTGCATATCTTCCTCAGATAACCGTTCCAGCGCTCGCAGTGCCGGAACCACCCCAGACAGCAAATGAGTTTAATCCCATTAACCATGAAACACTCCCGGATGTCGCCGTTGATGTTGCTTCAGCAAATATTGCTCGTGAGCCTATAGTAGCAGTGCTTCTTGAGGTCAGAGCAAAAACAGCATCTCCAAACCCATTACTTGACGTATTTGTTGCTTCCTCGGCTACTACAGCAAGTTTATTCCCCGGAGCAGTTGTTCCGACCCCGAGTTTTCCGCTTACTGCCAAGTCTCCTGCTCCATAAAGAACACCAACTCCCAGAAAAAAAATAATACCTACGATAATAAAAAACTGTTTTTTCATGAGAACCTCCAATTGGGATAATTATTGTATTTAATAAATACAGATATTGAAAGCGAATTGACTATGTCAATACGAGTTAAATAAAATGAGTTAGTTAAGTTGTTCAGTGTCTCCCCAATATATAACTTGCATATGTCGGGTCAAGGGCGTAGCTCATACTTCTGATGAAATCTTTTGCGATGGATACCGACTTGGGCATATCATTTTTAGAAAGAGGGATGTCTACACGCACCATAAGTCCAACCCGTTTCTTGTTAAACATGGAAAAATATAATTGTTTCAGTTTCTGTTCGATCCACTGATGGGCAATGTCTTTATCGATGCTTATCCAGTAAAATGTCAGAAAACTTTCATTCCCTTTTTCAGTAAGCAACGTGTGGGTCCTAAGGGTGCCGTTTTGCAGTTGAAATTCCGTATCGTCAAGCTCTTCAATTTTGTAACCCGCACTCGTGTAGCATACTTTTGGATTATGAAAATTCCCGGCATCCAGAATGATAAAGAGGACCTTATCACCTTGTTTGTTTACATACTGATATGCCAGGGCATCACTGATGAAATTAAAAACGGAGCTATCAGGAGTAAGGTTTAACTGTTCAGTCACGTCCTGTCCTGACCATTCAGAGGTCGAATGTGGGACTTTTAACTGTGAGATAAATCCGGTACCCTCATACTTTGCTTTTGGAAGGAAAAAGCTAATGAGTCCTACAGATAATAAAAATATGGTGATATAGAATTTATATATGTGCATATTCTGTTTATTCATTGCAGTATCGTATGTATCCGGTCATTCCTTATCTACTATGTTTAATTGCCGGAGGAGAAGAAAATTTTCTATCCAGAAGTGATTCGATGCCGATTATTCCCAAAATAGTAATTATAAATATGACTATCCCACTGAAATTATGAAAAAATCCCTGTCCTGCTTCTTCACCAAAATAAAACGTAATCAGACAGAGAGTGATTACGCGTATTATATTACCTAATAGTGCAAAAGGTATGATGAAAGACGTAAGAAAAAACTTTTTTATCAGTTTGCCTTTGCTTATATAAACGTATACTAATACTAAAGAAAACATTGTTGTAAGCGAGCGAAACCCACTGCAGGGTTCACCCATGAAAATATCATTGTAGCCAATTGTCAGGAGGAGTCCTTCCCTTGAAATTGGATATTTAAGTATCGCTAAAATTTTCTCAGCCATAACGGATGTGCCATAACGCATCGGCAGTGTAATGCCGTCGATGATTCCCAATGGTGGAGGCACTAATAGCAGAAGATAGAAGACAGGGAAAGATAATTCTTTTGTGACATTGCGTCCGTACTGGAACCCAATCAATCCGAATATCACAAAAACAAAGGATAGCGTCAGGAGGGAGAAATATTCCTGATACGAGGCAAATATGAACATAATCATGCCGAATACAAATACAAACAGACTGAACAGATTTTTGTTGACATCCGGCTTGCGTATGAGTTCTTGCAAGTTCTTACGCTTTCGCCAAACTAACCACAAAGACAGAGGGAGTATAAAATATGCATGAGTATAGTCAATGGATTCCCATTTCGCTTGATATAAATTCCAAAACACCGGTGAATAAAGTATTACCACCAGCAGCCAAATCAGAAAATGAAACATGAAATACCCCCACCGCTCCGCAATATGCTCCTTTAGAAGCATATTGCTCATCCTGCTAACCTTATTAGGATAAATAGAGTTAATTGCTTTGTTCCGATCAGTGAAATTCACGGATCAAAATGAATGTCGGTCTCATTATTAAAACAATGTATAAATAAACGGTGCAAGAGCTGAACCTTCGGTAAATATAATCAGGGCTCCCAGTAACACCATCGTTATGACTATCGGTGCTAACCACCATTTTTTCCTGGCTCTCATAAATTCCCAGAACTCTTTAATGATTGATAGCTTATTCATTGAAATCTCCTTTAAATGGAATATGGTATTTTACCTGTATACAGCATAGAGTTTCAACTTTGTTCCTCTTTTATGACGGGATCGTTGATTTTGTTTTTATCAAAATGTTAATCTAAATTTCCCAAAAAGCGAATTCCTTAGCATAGTTAATCCACGATATATTCCCGTTTCCAACTAAGGTACAGCTCAAATAATGTCTTTTAAAGCGACCTTTATGGTGTTGAATTGCATGAGCGAGTGCTATGTAAAATATTGTTACATTAATTAACTGCTTGATTTAATAGTATGTTTTTAGAATTATCTTGTTAATTGGCCGGACTGTGTCGGGTTATTTAACATGACGAGAGCTCATCCTGAAATAGAATTATTTAAATTCAACGAGTTATAGGGTGGCTTATTTTTTGCAGATAATTATTGAGGCGTTAGATATTCAGATAGAGCGACATCGAGGCCTCTATTTTCATTACTGAGTATAAGCGGGTTGAAGAATTAGGACGATTCAGATAAAAAGATGGATGGAAATACAATAGAAAACAGGACGCTCACGTATCTCTTGCTCTCGAAAGAATGGGGCGATCTCTTTCGCAATATTTCTAAAACAACTTCGTTTGAACTCTCCATATTAAGTTCGGACGGCGGCCTTTTGTTTAACACGGGTGAAAATCATTTCTGCGGCATTATTAAAGCTGCAAACCGTGAAGGCCTGAGATGCCCGGATTCATGCATAGAGGCGGCCATCATGTCACAATATGCGAATATTCCAGTGACGTATATGTGCCAGTCAAAGATAATTAATTTTTCATTCCCTATAGAGAAGTTTGATGAGAAAGTAATTATACGCGGCCAGGGAAGTTTCACCGGCTACGGAGACTTCCTCGAGTTTTTAAAACTTCAAAGAGCAAATAATCTCCCGGGGATTTCTGTTAAAAAGCCCTTGAGCTTTTGCGGAGAAGATTATGCCAAGGCTGTTTCTCTCTATGTTTTCAATACAGTGAACCACATGTTGAACAGCATGGAGGAAAAGCATAAGCTTGAAGAAAAGTTTCTCAGGATGACGTCGCTCTTCGACAGCCATACATTCGCCACATTATCCAGAAACCCGGAATTGCTGCATAGATATATACTGGACACCATCGAGTTTGTTTTCGGTAAGACGTCTGCTGTCCTGATGGAGCTGGATGATAAATGTTTTACATACAATACCGTTCACACCACAGGGAAACATAAAGATGAATTTGCCGGGTTCCAGCTTGATGCTGAAAGTCACTTTGTCCGGGATATGCACAGTAAAAGGTCGTTTATATTGGCAAAGGGGGTGGAGAGTCCGGCCGCCGAAGGTTTGTTGGCGGGAATAGGGTCGTTCCTTTTAATGCCGGTTTTTTCGGGTGATCTGATTGTGAAGATCATCGGAATATTCGACGGGAGCTTTTCCAGGGAAGATCTGAAAATAATGAACGCATTCAGGGACTATTTGCAGCTTAATATTGAAAATCAGCATCTGCGCCTTTCCGCCAATACCGGCAGAAAGGCTGATGAGCGAATCTCTTGTTTTTCCGATTTCACCGGTTCCCTGACATCTGTGTTGAATAAAGAGATGTTGTTCCAAACGATAGTGGAGAAATCTTTGCAGTTCCTCGATGCCGAACAGGGGTCCCTTATGCTTTTAGACAGAGATACATCCGAGCTCGTGGTGGAGGCTAAGAAAGGGATGGATGATATCGTGCAGGAGAAGATGCGGCTCAGGAAAGAGGAGACCATAGCGGGCAGGGTCCTTGATAACGAAGAATCTCTCCTTGTCGAAGATATAGAGAGAGACCCAAGGTTCAATCGTGAAAACAGACCGCGCTACAAGACTAAATCTTTTATCAGCATTCTCATAAAGATTGAAGACAGGGTAACCGGGGTCCTGAATATTTCGGATAAAGTTAAAGGCGATGCCTTCACAGAGGAAGACTTAAGATTGCTGCAGTCCTTTGTCAACAGCGCCGCTATTGCTATTGAAAGAAGTCTGCTCTATAAACAGACGGAAGAGCTCAAACAGTTGTCGATAACAGACCCCCTCACGGGAATCTATAACCGCCGTTATCTCAATACCAGGCTTTCCGAAGAGATAACCCGTTATAACAGATACAGGCATCCTTTCAGTTTCATGATGCTCGACATGGACAAGTTCAAGGAATATAACGACAGCTTCGGACACATCTCGGGAGACAGGTTGATAAAGGCCCTTGCGACTATAATGGAAAAGTCTTTGAGAAACGTTGACATTGCTGCGCGGTTCGGAGGCGATGAGTTTGTTGCTATATTTCCACAGACGTCAAAGGTCGACGCTGTGCACATAACACACAGATTAAAGGAGAAAATCGACAAGGCTTTGGTGGAAGAGACTCCGGAAATGCCTCTCACCGTAAGCATGGGGCTTACGACTTATCCGGACGACGCTTCCTCTGTTGGCGAGCTTCTCGAGAAAACAGACCAGGCCCTGTATCTTGCCAAAAGGGGAGGGGGCGATAAGGTGGTATATTTATAAAAATTGTATCCGGAGGATACCGATTATGTCTTTAAGAGCGATTGCATCAAAAAATTTCATCGACAGAAACAATGAGCTTGAGGCCTTCATGAATATTCCTGAAGAGGCCAGGACCGGCGATTCGAGCGGCGTTTTGCTGTCGGGAAGAAACGGTGCAGGAAAGACAGAACTTCTCAGACGCATATTTGATCAGTTTTTCAATCACCGGAATGATGCGATACCGTTTTTCTACACCGTCAAGACTGCGTTTACCTCCGTAGAGAATTTCTCGAAAGATTACCTCTGCAGCTTTGTCCTTCAGTGCATCGCCTTTTTAAAGAAAAAGCCGTCGATGATAGATGCGTGCGTATATTCACCGGAAGATGTAACCTTGCTGGCCAGGGAATCGGGCCTGCAGTGGGCAGTCGATATAATGAATGATTATTTGCAGGTAAAAAATAGCGGCGACCATCTGAAACTGTTCTCTTTTGCGGTTTCAGCCCCGTATCTCAGCTTTGTGAGCACGGGAACGCCGGTTGTTGTAATCCTGGACGACTTCCAGAAAATAAAAAGGTTTTGCGAGATAAACCCGATAGGCGACTATAATAATTACTGGACCCTCTTTGAAAACTCCGTCAAATTCCGGCATACTCCTCACATAATTTCAGGATCTCAGGCCGGGCTCAACATGATGTTTTTTGAGGAGACCTTGATGGGAGAACACCTTGAGCTGCTCAATCTGCAGGGTCTTGGACGGAATGATTCGATAAAATTATTTTTGTCCCTTTGCGGCCCCCATGGCATGAACGTGTCTGCTGAAGTTTTGGATTTCATCGATCTGTTCGACGGCAACCCGTTCTATATCAGAAGCTTTGCTCAGGCTGTGCGGCAGGCTGGCGGCGCTTCTTCCGAAGATGAATTGTGGTCGATATATTTCAGCGAGATCACAAAAGGTAAGATGTATAAGTATTGGATGTCGATACTGAAGAACTGCATATCACGGTTCAGCATGAGAAAACCTGCCCTTGCCCTGCTTTATCAGCTCTCGGGGAATGGCCGGGATGCTCTTTCTCCCGATCTCTCGCAGAAGTTATCTGTAACGGAGGATGATATTGAGCAAATCATGAACATCCTTCATTCTGCAGGCGCTGTGGAAACAGGGTTTACCGATATCGGACTTGTGGATGACAAGGTGTTAATTGACGTTGTCAGGGGGCTGTACCTGAGAGAAATAGAAAAGGAGCCATGGGACAAGGTAAAGGACGCTATAATCGGACACGAGCGCCGGCATGTACAGATCGAAAAGACGCCATTCTTTGACATGACCATACCGTCTGAACCGGGCGCGGAAGTAGTGGCCGTCAGGGCGCTCGAACACATTGCCCGGAATTTTAATGTCCCTCCTGAGACCATCGGACCGTTGCAGGTCGCACTGGTTGAATTGTTTGCAGACATCAGTGAAAATGCGGCGTTTGGTTCCGATGGTTATTATCTGAAGTTTAAATTGAAAGACAACGCCTTTTCTGCCGAAGTCGTGGTCCCTCAGAAAGATTTTGATCTGTCGGAGAATGATATTGACCGCATTAAGGCACACCTCGATGAAGTGAAGACCGAGAAGATAATGAGCGGAACAAGGATCACCCTCCTCAGGGACATCAGTAAAGATCTCGCATCAGCGCCCTGAACAGCGGAAACCGGCGATCCCCCCTGAAGTATCTCATCAGTATAATGTCCCGATCTGAAAGACCGGATGATATAAGTTGCTTTTACTCTTTTCTACGGTTATATTAACTTAGCCTGCAGGCATTGGATATAATTATTCGCAAAGTTATTTCAATGCCATCAAGAGGAGAGATGAAAAAGAGGAAACAAGGTTATGAATTCCGGACTCGTAATTCTGCCTGCCTTTAATGAGGAGAAGTTTATCGCTCCGGTGATATCCGGAATTAAGGAAGTCGATGGCGGTATCGATATACTTGTCATCGATGACGGTTCAAATGATAAGACAGTGGAGATTGCCGAAGAGCTTGGTGCCATGGTCATCAGCCATCCTTATAATACAGGGTACGGGGCGGCGCTTCAAACGGGTTTCAGGTTTGCGTTTAACAGGAATTATGACTTCGCGCTAACAATTGATGCAGACGGGCAGCACGATCCTGAATCGATACCATCCATATTAAAAAGCATGAATAATACAGGAGCGGATATTGTTATAGGGTCAAGATTTCTGGAGGGCGGCTACAGGATGAGTTTTGCAAGACGTATCGGCTCCTGGATCTTTGCCGGTGTTGCAAGGTGTTATACCGGATACAGGTTTACGGACCCCACCTCCGGATTTCAACTGCTCAACCGTCGGGCCTTTTCATACCTTTCCCAGGAAGAGGTTTATCCGCTTGATTATCCTGATGTAAATATCATCATGCTCCTGCACAAGAAACAATTTAAAATAATAGAGTCTCCGGTCCGTATGGTAATAAACGCAGAGAGCGATACGATGCACAGCGGGATGAAGCCGCTTGTGTATGTCGTGCGCATGCTCCTTGCAATAATCATGATTTTGTTACGAAAGGAGGACTGATATGCCGCTTGCAGCAAGGATTATTATATTGTCCGCAGGGATCCTGCTTTTCATTGCCGTCTTTGAGCTTGTCAGGAAAAAGAAGTTCCGGGAGGAGCTTTCCATTATATGGCTTTTCTTTGCATTCACCATCGCGGCAGGCTCGGTAATAGACCTTGTTGTTGATCCTCTTGCCAAAAAACTCGGCATAGCTTATCCTCCGGCCCTCGCATTTATGGTCATCAGCATCGTCATGGTAATAGCCCTCCTTTATTTCTCGGTGGTGACCTCGGACCTCAAGGGCAGGGTAAAAGAGCTTACCCAGAGGATAGCTCTGCTTGAATTTGAGACCGGCAAAAAGAGCGGAAGAAAAACGGACGGGAATAGTTGATGTTTAAGTCCTTAAAAGAAATGTCGGAGATCCTGAGGTATAAAGAACTCCTGAGAAACCTTGTATCGACAGACATCAAGGTCAGGTACAAAAGGTCGGTCCTCGGTTTCATGTGGGTCATGCTCAACCCTCTTCTCATTATGCTCGTCCTCTATATTGTTTTTTCGACCCTGTTTCATGTTTCGGTTGTTTACATTCTTTCAGGAATTATCCTGTGGAATTTTTTCTCTCAAAGCACATCCACGGCCCTTAACAGTTTTATAGGCAACAGCAACCTTATCAAAAAAGTCTATCTGCCGAAAGCCATATTCCCCCTTTCGGTGATTCTGTCCGCAATGGTCAATTTTGCCTTTTCCCTTGTGCCTCTGTTTATAATCCTTTCCATTACAGGCTTAAACATCAGTCCCTATCTGATTCTTGTTCCCGTTGTGCTTGTGATGATTGCCATATTTTCCTTCGGCATCTCCCTTATTGTTTCGACTTTGACAGTATTTTTTCATGACACAAAATATATTTATGAGGTATTCCTTCTTGCATGGATGTATATGACGCCGATATTTTATCCCGAGTCTATCATATCCGGGAAATTCAGTATCATACTTCATCTTAACCCTGTTTATTATTATGTAAGTATTTTCAGGATGGCCTTGTCTGCGGATGTCCATTTTATGCCTGAAAAACTTTTATATGGCTTCCTGTCTTCACTGCTGGCATTGGTTGCCGGATGGATTTTCTACAACAGAAACAGGAACAGGATTGTTTATTACCTTTGACGTATATTGCCATGAATGACCTGACTATAAAAATTACCGATGTCTCTCTCAAGTACCGCCTTGCAAGAGAAAGACCCGGCACTATTCAGGAGTATATAGTCCAGAGACTGAAGGGCAGAAGAGTGGACTATGAGGACTTCTGGGCACTGCGAGAAATAAATCTCGAAATCGGTAAAGGAGAGACCCTCGGTTTAATCGGACCCAATGGCGCCGGAAAGAGCACCCTGCTTAAGGTAATAGCGGGTATCCTGACACCTGTAGAAGGCAGCATCACTGTTAATGGCAAGATCGCGCCTTTGATAGAGCTTGGGTCAGGCTTCAACATGGAGCTGACAGGCAAGGAGAATATCTATCTGAATTCCTCCATCCTCGGGCTTTCAAGAAAAGAGACAGACAGCAAGTTCGACAGAATACTTGCTTTTTCAGAGCTCGGTGAATTTATTTACAGCCCTTTAAAGAGTTACTCATCAGGCATGGTTGCGAGGCTCGGTTTCTCCATAGCTACGGAGGTTGACCCGGACATATTGATCATAGATGAAATTCTTTCTGTAGGGGACGAGCATTTCAGGGAAAAATGCGATGAGAGGATATTGAGTTTTAAACAAAAGGGGGTGACAATTCTTTTTGTCTCACACAGCATGAATGATATAAAAAGACTCTGCGACAGGGCCGTCTGTCTGGAGCATGGAAAGGTCGCCTTTGAAGGAAACAGCGCGGAGGTTGTGGATTTCTACATGAAGAGCTTAGTCCAATCTTGACTTAGTCCGGTAATTAGTCTATTGTTTAGTTATGGCAACAGTGAATGTACATGATGCAAAGACACATTTCTCCCGTCTTATCAGCCGCGTGGAGAGCGGTGAGGAAATTGTAATCGCAAAGGCCGGAAAGCCGATCGCGAGGCTTATCCCTCTAAGCGGAAAAATCAAAAAGCGCAAGCCGGGAACCGCCAGGGGCAAGATTGTGATCAGCAAAAGCTTCTTTGAACCACTGCCGGAAGAAGTGCTGAAGGACTTTGAGAATTGAAGGCCCTCATAGATACCCATGTTTTCCTCTGGTGGCTGGCCGATGACCCTCAATTACCGCAAAATATCCGTGATATCATTGCTGATGGAAACAACGAACTGTATTTCAGCGCCGCCAGTTGCTGGGAGATAGCAATTAAGGCCCAATTAGGCAAAATAATTCTTCCCGACAAAGCTGATGTTTTTATATCCGCCCAGCTTTCACTGAACGGTATCCGGAGTCTTCCCATACAATCCAGCCATGCCCTTCATGTATTCAAATTGCCCGCCCTTCACAGGGACCCCTTCGACAGAATGCTTGTTTCACAGGCCCAGCTTGAAAATATGCCGATAATAACTTCAGACTCACTGATTGCTCTCTATCAGGTGGAATATATTTGGAATAAATGAACCTCCCCGCCTCAGAGACAGCGGGGTATCTTAAAGTCTCCCCTCCCTCGACGGGTCGGAAACGCTCGTACCGTGAGAGGATTAAGTGGAGGGTGAACACAGCATGTTTAAAACCCCCACCCTGACCCTCCCCCGTCAAGGGGAAGGAAAGAAGGCAACAGCGCGGATGTTGTGGATTTTTACATGAAGAGCTTAGTCCAATCTTGACATCAACCTTAAGCAGAAAAATCAGAAAGAACCCCACGTTTTTGGGTGTGAACCCGGAGAAACCCTGCGCCGGGGCCTACAAATGCCGTTGAAGTTTGCCGATTGACAACGGATAACGTCTCTGATATTGTAATACAAGGTAATACCATTCAAGGGAGGTTTTGTTATGCCGACAAGACAGAGGGTTGTGATGACTGTATCAGTTCCGCCGGAGACTGCAAAGGAATATAAGAAATTGGCCGAAGCCAAAGGAGAGACCATAAGTCAGCTTTTCAGGGATATGTATGCATTTTATAAGCGTGAGAAGCTTAAAGAGGAATTTTATAAATTGCAGGGATATGGCGCAACAAAGGCGAAAGAATTAAAGATCACAGAAAAAGATATTGAGAAACTTGTCTTTGAAGGCAGGTAATGATTAAGGTCGTATTCGATACAAATGTCTACATATCTGCCTTAACATCGCACAACAGCAAGGCTGAAGAGGCGTATCTGTTTGCAATTGAAGGCAAGATAGAACTGTATACTTCAGTGGCGATACTGACTGAAACAGCTAAAAAACTCAGAGAAAAATTCTTATGGGAAGACAATAATATTACAGATGCCCTTAAACATATCAGCAAAGTCGCAACTGTTTTAAAACCCCGCAAACATCTCAATATACTGCAGGATGCACCGGACAACAGAATCCTTGAATGTGCTACAGAGGCGAATGCTGATTTAATAATCACCGGAGATAAGCACCTGCTTGATTTGAAGCAGTATCAGGGTATCAGCGTAACAACAATATCAGCGCTTCTATATTCTCTCATACGTGATAATCTGTGAATTTGATCCCCGAAAAAAGCTTCTTTTAACCTTCATATAAGTAAGAAGGGGATTGGTGAAATCACCAGGTGAAATGGGGATTTGGCTGGAATAAAACGCTTCCAAGCAGGTAACCCGCCGGAAATAACTTCATAAAAGCAATAAGTTGCAATTGGAGCATAATTATTGCTTGCAATTCCACGGTCACGTGTTTCTTTTTGATGATTACTGGAAGTGAGAGGGCGGAGCAGTTAATTGGCTGGGATGATGCCTCAGGTTTCTATATGGGACAGATTTCAAAGGAAAAAATTTGATTAGTTTAGCGGGCTGAGAGATTATGGAATCCTCAATGCCGGGATTATGGCGTTACAAGTCTGCAGGTGGCTGCGATGGGGCCTCAGATTTTACGCGAGTTCTTTTATTAACAGAGGAGGAGTCGATATGGGGATTTGATGAAGATTCCAAAGGTAATTTATATGCCGGTGTTTATACATTAGGGCGGATTAATAATGCAAAAATCTTTAAAAGCACTAATAATGGTGATTCATTTTTTCAAATTTACGATGGTGGAACATACAGGCATGTTCACGCTATCGAAGTGGATACATTAACCGATTATATTTATACGGCTTTTGCTGACACAAATAAAACAAGCGTTATAAGACGTTCTGTTGACGGTGGAACTAATTGGGAAGTTCTTCTTGAGGGAATCCCTCAAATAACTGCCATTCTTGCTACACCTACGGCGAGGCTGTTCGGGACAGATCTTTCAAATATGGGACGTATTTATCGCACAACTGATGATTTCATTACAACAATTGTTTTAGATGAATGGTATCAAAATTGTTTTTTTATTAGACGCAATCCGATTAGCGGGCATATATATGCAGGATTCAAATTAGACCCTTCTGCTACTTCTCCATTGAGAGCGGCAATTTATACATCTAAAAATGATGGTATTACATGGGAGCAGTTAAAAACACTTGAAAACCTTGCACCCGGGGAGGGTTTTTGGTTTGCTTCAAATTTTATTAATAACAAAATATATGTAGGTTGGAAATCTGATGGAACTTATCAAAAGGGCATTGTTATTACTGATGAAGAACAAGCAGAATAATTTTGTGCTTTGCCACCTTGTTCCCGGCACCCTTTGTTATTGAGATGTGAAGGACGGAATGAGATAAAATAAGGTGTCCGGAAACCTTTTTGCTGAAAAAAAGTAAAATATCACATGAAGATACTTATCACAAACACGACATTGTGTAATTTCTACGGTTCCCAGACATTCACCTATGCGCTTGCACGGGAGTTAAAACAAAAGGGGCACAAAGTCTTTTGTTTTACAACGCAGCCGGGCAATGTTGCTGAACGGCTTGAGGCCGAAGGAATACCCGTTGCAACAGATATGTCGAAAATTCCTGATGACATCGACATTATTCATGCTCATCACAGGCACGAAAGCCTTCTGGCCTTTGCCGGTTTCCGGAATACCCCCATGATAATGGCCTGCCACGGCGTGCTCCCCTGGCAGGAGCAGCCTCTGAAGTCGCGGATGAACATAGTCCGCTTTGTCGCAGTGAGCGAGGAGGTCCGTGACCATCTGATATCGAACCACGGGCTGACAGAGGACCGTATATCCATTATACGCAACGGTATTGACCTCAGGCGTTTTTGCAGCATAAAACCCATTAACAATTCTCTGAAAAATATTCTCTTCCTGTCAAATCATTCCTCACCCGAGCCGGTGAATGTAATCCGGCAGGTCTGTGAGGAAAAAGGCATAGGGTTCGAGAGAATAGGGTTCCCTACTGAAAATGTGTGGAATGTGGAAGACCATATCAACGGAGCAGATCTGGTTGTGACGCTGGGACGTGGGGTCCTGGAGGCTGCTGCGTGCAAAAGGCTGGTTGTTGTCTATGATTACAACGGCGCTGACGGACTTGTCACAAAGGAAAACTTTGCGGTGTTACGTAAGAGAAATTTTTCCGGAAGGACCAATCGCCTCCGGTATACTGTGGAGGAATTCAGTAAGGTCATCGAACAGTATGACCCAAAGATAGCGGGAGAAGTATACAGGCATGTGCCGGAACACGACCTTGTTTCCATTGCTGAACAGTATGTCGGGCTTTATGAGGAAGCTGTAAAGGCATTCAATAAGCAGCCCCTTTCATTCGTGAAGGTTTCTTCCAATTTATTCAGAGGAATTAATGAGCTTATCGGCGATTTCAGGTCACAAATGGCTGATCAGAATTCGGCCCTTGTTCAGGCAAAGGCCCGTGCGGAGCAGCTTGCTGCGGAGTTGAGAAAGCGGGAGGGGGATGTAATTGAGGTAAAGCGCCTGCTTGATGAAAAGACTGCCTCCCTTGAACTTTTTCGCTGGGAGGTAATGAATAGCAGTGGAACGGGATTGATAGATGAATTCAAGACGCGATGCCTGGATATCATCGCGCGCGACACTGTCCTGAGCGAGCTTGAAAGACGGAATCGTGAGATAGAGGAGCAAAACAGTTCGCTGAAAGACCGGCTTGGAAATATGGATGTTGAGCAGAAAAGGCTTGAGGAAGAACTGAAGGGGACCAAGGAGCAGATTGAGAAGTTGGGGCAGCAGTTGAAACTGGGCGAAGAACAGCTCCGGCAGATGAAGGCAGGGAACGAACAGAAGGGCGAAAAAATAAAGGCGCTGGAAGCTGTTGTAAACGAGAGAGATGTGAGTATCAGACAATTAAGGGAAGACCTCGCAAGGAAAGAAGAGCATATCAGGCAGAGGTACGGGGAGATCGGTAAATTACGCGAGGACATAAATGCGAGGGACAGAGAGTTAATGAAGTTGCGCTTCGAACAGAGCGAAGAGCAGCAGAAGTTTGGAGAGGAAATAAGACGCAGCAATGAGAAAATCGCTGCATTGCTGGCAAAAGTGAGACAGGTCGAGACGGACCTGAGTGAAGGGGAAAAACAGACCGGCAGGCTTAAAGAAATAATCGCGGACGAAGAGCAAATCAGGCAAAGATATGCCGGGGCGCTCAAGAAATATGAGGAGACAATCACATCTTACGAAACTGCTTTTTCAGAGATGGAAAGGCTTGAAGCACAGATGAGGGAAAAAGATGCAAGGGTTTTTGAATTACTCGACTCACAAAGCTGGAAAATTACCGCTCCGCTCAGGGCGGGACATGGTCTGTTGTTAAAGATAAGAAAAAAGATTTATGGTAATAATGGTCCATAAATAATTCAACTAAAAGCTCAAAGGGGATTTTAAACAATGTTAAGGGCTCGACTCATTGCGCTTTACCTGCCGCAATTTCATCCCATTCCTGAGAACGACGGATGGTGGGGAAAGGGATTTACCGAGTGGACCAATGTTGCAAAGGCAAGGTCTTTATTCACCGGGCACCATCAGCCTAATATACCCGGCGACCTCGGCTTATATGACCTCCGCGTGCCTTATGCCCGGGAAGCGCAGGCTGAGATTGCGAAGGATTATGGCATCGAGGGCTTTTGCTACTGGCATTACTGGTTTGGAGGGGGCAAGAGACTGCTGGAAAGACCCTTCAACGAAGTACTCCAGTCAGGAAGTCCGGATTTTCCGTTTTGCCTTGCATGGGCCAACCACTCCTGGTCCGGTGTCTGGCACGGCTGCCCTGACAGAATTCTTATTGAACAGACATATCCCGGCAAAGAAGATATTATTGCTCATTTTTACGCGATGCTTCCGGCTTTCCGGGACCCGCGTTATATGAAAATCGATAACAGGAATATCTTCGCCGTTTACAAACCCCGCGACCTCAGGGGACCAAAAGAATTTATCGAGACCTGGCGCGAGCTGGCTATAAAGGAAGGGCTTAGCGGCTTCTACTTTATTGCTATGGTCGATTATCCCTGGGACCCGCCGGAAGACGGATATGACGCATTCACTACAAACCCGCCGGTGGCAATGGTCACCCGGCAGAATGTCCCTCCTCTTAACGGGGAGACAGGGCTTCAGTCTGAGGGAACAAAGCTTCCGCAAATATATTCCTATGAATCCTTTGTGACAAACGCCTTCCCGGGAAAAATCCGCGGAAAGGATTTTTTCCCTTGCGTTGTGCCTAACTGGGACAATACCCCGCGCTCGGGCGTCAATGGTTTTGTCCTGCATGAATCGACCCCGGAACTGTACGGACGCCATCTCAGCGACGCGGTAGAACTGGTGGCTGATCGCAGCCCGGACCAGCGGATAGTCTTCATAAAGTCCTGGAACGAGTGGGCAGAGACAAATTACCTGGAGCCGGACCTGAGGTGGGGAAAGGCGTACCTGAAAACCACAGTCGAGACAGTTGCAAAGGGAGGGAGCGATGCGCTCAGGGTCCACTTTATCAATGTACGGACCATGCACCACTCAGCCCACTCCGGTTATGACCGGTTTATGGACTATATTCCCAATGACCCGCTGCCTTCGTCAAACAAATGGAAAATAATGCCCGAGGACAAGAGGAAGCAGGCATATGCCGACGCAAGGGCGCATATAACCTGGTACAATACGAATGACCTTGAGATGGAGACAAACGTCAATGCATTTGAGCCGGACTCTCTACGGCACATCTGCCACTTTCTTTACGGCGAGAATTCCGTCTGTCACATAGACAAATCCCTGAATCCGCAAAAAAAGATATTTGTCACTTTTCACCAGCCGCCGGAGGCGCATCAGCAGTTCATTCTGACCCGCGCGCCATTGAAAAATATTGACGGCATTATCGTTGTGGGCACAAACCAGGTCCACTTCTTCGAGCAGTACGTTGAGCGTTCTAAAATTCATTTAGTGCCTCATGGCGTTGACGTTGATTTCTTTAAACCTGATGACTCCATGCCGAAGGACCCGAATAAAATACTTTTTGTGGGAAACTGGCTGAGAGACTTCGAGACGCTTAAGCATGTTGCGAATATATTAAGAAGCTCCTCACCGGAAATAATAATAGACGTTGTCACACTTGAAAGAAACAGGGCGCTTTTTGAGGGAATTGAGAACATCCGCTTCCATACCGGACTTTCCGAAGATGAGCTCCTTAATAAATATCAGTCCGCGTCTCTTCTTTTGATTCCGATGAAGGACTGTACTGCCAATAATTCAGTCCTCGAGGGAATGGCCTGCGGTCTACCCATCGTCACTACGGACATCGGGGGGATCAGGGATTATGTGGATGAGGATTGCGCGGTACTGTGCAGGCCTGCAGATGCGGAGGGGATGGCTGGGGCTGTGCTCGATTTGCGTAATGATCGGGGGCGTATGGCGGGGATGAGTAAGGGAGTGAGAAAAAAAGCAGCACAATTTTCATGGCCTTTGGTCGCAAAAACCTTGCTCGAAGCATATGCAGTATCTTTTACGAGGTAGAGAAATAACCTTTTAAACATCATAGACCGGGAGATGAATATGCAGATTTCTCAGGAGAGAAAAACTCAGTTAAAGAAGCGGGCAGAAATAGACTATGAAGTCTTTAATAACGTCAGACGATGCATGGTGAAACACTTTGGACGGATAGAAGGAAAGCGGCTGATCGATATCGGATGCGGCAGGACGTTTCCACAGCCCCTGCTTTTCAACACGTTTGGCAGCTCAATGGCCGCAGGTATCGACATCACCACGTTTGTCGACAATAAGAATCTTTCTGATGAAGATAAATACTACTATCAGGAACTGGGAAAAGTTACAGGAAAACCTCTGAAATTTACCGGACTCAGCATTGAAAATATAAATGCGGCAGCAATGCCGTTCCCGGACAATTCTTTTGATTTTGTCATTTCCAATGCTGCGTTTGAGCATTTCGAAAATGTTGAAGCTGTTGTTGCTGAAATAAGACGGGTAATGAAAAAAGGCGCTATAGGGCATATCGGCATCCATTTATATACAAGCCTTTCAGGTTCACATCACCCGGCTTTCCAAAAGGAACCTCTTACCGAAATCCCTCAGGGAGTTGCACCCTGGTATCACTTGCGCGGGATGGAGGGATACAGAGACACGCCGTTGAACAAGTGGAGGGAATTTCAGTATAAGGAACTATTTGGCGATAATTTTGAAATACTTCAGTGGATTGTTCCGGAATTTGAAGAGGGCAAACAATTTCTTACCGGAGAAATTCGGAAGGAGTTGAGAGATTACACGCGAGACGAACTCCTGAGAAGATGGTGTGTTGCCATAATAAGAAACGGTAAGGGCTGACAAATGAAATGCGTTGTCGACAATTTGAGTTATGGCATACGAGCTCAGCTCATAGAAGGTCTTGTCAGTACAAAGATGATACAGGGGACCCAGTGAACATTTGTCTTATATCACAGGAATATCCGCCCGAGACCAATCTCGGGGGGATCGCAACTTATACACGGACCCTTGCGAGACAACTTGCAAAGATGGGGCAAAATGTCCACGTCTTGACATACGCAAAGAACGATGAATACGTCGTTGATGACGAGGGCGTGACCGTCCATCGACTTCTCCCGAAACTCAAGGGAGAACTGGACGAATCGAATAAGTCTTTGCTTGGACCTTATATGAAACAGCACCACTGGATTCTCGGCTTCAGCCTCAGGGTCTATGAATATTTCATTGCATTACATAAGAAGGAAAAATTTGACCTCATTGAGGCCCCCGATACCTGCGCGCAGGCATTATTCATATACAAGTTTATTGACGGTCCTAAAAAGATCGTCCGGCTGCACACGCCGTATTTCTGGGTGCGCCGCCTGAACAATATCCCGGACAGCCCGGAGAATTCACTGAGGGAGGCTTTGGAAAAGGAACACGCCCTTGCGGCAACGGCTGTCACCTCGCCGACAAAGGCCCTTGCCGGCATTGTCAAAAAGGAATGGGGTATAAGGGCTGTTCCTGTAATCCCGAATTTCTTCAGTCTTGACAACTACAAACCCGACATCTCCGTCTATGAACGGCATTTGAAAAGCCGGAAGTATATCATCTATTACGGAAGGCTCGAATACAGAAAGGGGGTCCATATTCTGGCGCAGGCATTGTGCAATGTGCTTCAAAAACATACGGCGCTGAAAGCGGTTTTTGTCGGTGACGATTCAATGTATAACAACGTCTCCATGAAGACAGGCATTCAGGAGTCGTTAAAGGATTTCTCCTCGCGGGTGATATTTGTCCCTAACATTTCCCATGATTCCCTCTATCCGTTGATCGAACGGGCCGAGTTCGTGGTCCTCCCTTCGCTGTGGGAAAATTTCCCTTATGTCTGTCTTGAAGCCATGGCGCTCTGGAAGGCTGTAATCGCCACGAAAGGCAGCGGCTTTTCCGAGATCATTGATGACGGTGTCAACGGTTTTCTGTGCCCGCCGGGTGACCCGGCTGCCTTGAGCGAGCGAATCATGGATTGCCTGGACCGTACAGATCTCGGCGTTATAGGGTCCAATGCCGGCATGAAAGTCAAGGCTTTTGACAATGCCACTGTCGTCCCCCGTATTCTCGATTTCTACCGCTCGCCCGTCTCTCCGGTGAAACGCAAACTGACCGTCCTTTATCCCACGTCCATGTTTCCGACATTGTCTGAAACTTTCATACTGGAGCAGATAACCGGTCTCATTGATCTGGGGCATGATGTTAAAATCGTTGCTTTCTACCGTCCCGCCGAGCAAAAATTCCATTCTCAGATCGGGGAATATGGTCTTCTGGCTAAAACGCTCTATATACCCAAACTCGACAAGCATCCGGGGTTTGAGTTTACCCCTGAGGTCCTCGATTTTCTGAAGGACGTCGACGTCATCCATTCCCATTTCGCCGCGCTTCCGACCGATTTTGCAATGCATGCATCAAGGCTTCTGGGTATTCCTTTCATATTCACTGCCCATGCCTATGATATTTTCGTTCTTGCCAAACCGGAGATATTGTCCGAATACGCCTCATCTGCGGCAAGGATCATAACCATATCTGAATTTAACAGGGAATACATCCTTGATATGATCGGCGACAAGTACAGGGACAAAATTGAGATTATACGCTGTGGCATAGATATGGACCGTTTTTCTCCCGGGAAAAAGGCAGAGGACAATACTATCAACATTCTGACCACCGGCCGCTTTGTCGAAAAAAAAGGCATTCCATATGCGGTACGGGCATTTGCCAAATTGCCGGACCACTGTAAGGCCGTATTGAGAATAATCGGTGACGGACCTCTTAATGCGCAGATAGAGAATATTATTTCGGAATTGAACATCGGTGACAGGGTCAGGCTTCTCGGATCTCTCCCTCAGTCAGAAGTTATCAACGAAATGCAGCGGGCTGATATCTTCATACTGCCCTCCGTAACAGCCTGTAATAATGACAGGGAAGGGCTTCCTGTCGCCATCCTGGAGGCCCAGGCGATGAAGCTGCCGGTAGTTTCTACATTCCATACGGGCATTCCGGAGGGAGTGCTTGATGGCAGGACAGGATATCTTGCACCTGAAAAGGCCGTTGACATCCTTGCTGAAAAGTTAATGGTCCTGGCTAAGGATAAGAAACTCAGACTCAGAATGGGCGAAGAGGGCCGAAGGCACGTTGCTCAAAACTTTAATATCAGAAACGAAATTATAAAACTTGAAAAGATTCTGACGGACCCATCAAGGAATAAAATTAAAATATTATTTGTTTCGCACTCTTCTCATTATTTCGGCGCGGAGCAAAGCCTTCTGCACCTGCTCAGGAATATCAACCGGGACCGGTTTGAACCGATTGTGGTTTTACCTGAAAATCGCCCTGAGGGAGCTCTTCAGAGAGGGCTTCAGGAGTCCGGTATAAAGACGCACATTATCGGAACGCCGGGAAGATGGCTTGATTTTGTCAGTGATGAGCAAATCCTTTTTCGTGGAATGATTCAGGAAATCGAAGCAGTGCGGTCTTATATTGATTTAATAGATAAAGAAGGCGTTGACATTGTCTATACGAATACGATGACCAAATTGGCGGGGGCCCTTTCTGCCGGGATCCCAGGCGTGCCCCATATCTTTCATGTCAGAGAGGCCCTTGAAGGCCACCTCAACAGTTCTTTCAGTGTCGAATCAACTCTCAAGATAATAAGCAGCCTGTCGGAGCATATAATCACTAATTCAAATTTTATAACCAAACAGTTTACCGAAGCAAATATATCAAACAAAATAACCGTGGTATACAACGCAATAGATGTGGATAAATTCGAATTTTCTTATAATAAGGAAATTATCCGGTCGCAAATCGGTATTACCCGTGACACTCCATTAATCGGGATAATCGGCACGGTTTATGCCCATAAAAACCACGAAACATTGATTAAGGCATTCAATATCATCAAACAAAAAAATATTTCTGCGCATCTTGTGATCATCGGACATGCGTTTAAAGACTACAAAAAGCGTCTCGAAACGTTTATTAGAAAATTCGGTCTGGAATCGGTTGTTCATTTCATACCTTTTATGCATGACATTCATCAGGTTTATGAGGAGCTGGATGTCGTGATTATTTCTTCAATCACCGAGGGCTTCGGCAAGACTGCGGTAGAAGCCATGGCAGCGGGAAAACCGGTTGTGGCTACCGATACCGGCGCCTTGCCGGAGATAATACTGGATGGCGTGACAGGATTTCTTGTGCCTTTGTCTTCAGAAAAAAGGATGGCCGATTCTATTATCAGACTTATTTCCGATCCTGACATGGCCCGACGGATGGGTCTTGCCGGAAGGAACAGGGCGCGCGATCTCTTTAATACCGGAAAATATGTGTCCGGTGTGGAGCGTGTTTTTGAATCCGTTTATGCAACGTCACGAAATACTTCGGATGAACATAAGGAGGACACCCCGAAGCTCGTTAAGAAACTCTCTGACGTACTTCTCCCTCACGAAAGAAAGAAATTCTTTGAGGGCCTGACCTTTTACTATAACGGCGAAAGCTTGAATGCTGTTGATTTTCAGGAGCAGGTTTCAGTCCCAAATACGCCGGTGGAGACAAGACTCCTTGCCTTCTACCTCCCCCAATACCACCCGATTCCCGAAAACGAGGAGTGGTGGGGCAGGGGCTTCACAGAATGGCGGAACGTGGCGAAGGCAAAGCCGCTTTTCTCCGGCCACTATCAGCCCCATGTGCCGGCTGATCTCGGGTTTTATGATTTGCGTCTGGAGGAGACGAGAATGGCCCAGGCGGAACTTGCGCGGGAATACGGAATCCACGGCTTTTGTTACTATCACTACTGGTTCAACGGAAAGAGGCTGCTTGAAACCCCTCTGGAGGATATGCTGAAGTCAGGGACCCCGGACTTCCCCTTTTGCATCTGCTGGGCCAATGAGAACTGGACACGGCGATGGGACGGAGAAGATCAACATGTCCTGATTAAGCAGGAATACAGCGCCGAAGACGACCGAAGACACATCAGGGAGTTGTTCAGAATTTTCAGGGACAGGCGGTATATAAAAATCGACGGCAAGCCTCTGTTCCTCGTGTATCGCACAGAAAATATGCCCGAGCCCCGGAAGACTGCCGACATATGGAGGGAAGAGGCGCGTAAGTCTGGTATCGGTGAGCTCTATCTGGTGCGTGTGGAAAGTATCGGGACATGTGATCCCAAAGACATCAATTTTGACGCGGCCCTTGAATTTGCGCCTGACTGGAAGCAGAAAGGCCCCTGCATACTTCCCCCTCCCGCGCAATCCGGTCAACTGGATAAAGACCCCCGGAAGATCGAAGATGTCTTTAAAAATAATTATGTCCACTCATATGAAAACCTTGCTCAGGCCATGATGAAAAAACCGCAACCCGGTTATAAATGGTTCCGTTGTGTCACCCCCTCGTGGGACAATTCCCCACGAAGGAAAGAAGGGGCCAATATCTTTCTCGGGTCTACTCCGGAAAAATATCAGAACTGGCTGGGTAATATGATAAATTATACCGACCGTAACCTGCGTGGCGAAGAAAAACTGGTTTTCATAAATGCGTGGAATGAATGGGCTGAGGGAAATCACCTTGAACCGGACCAGCATTTTGGGAGGGCCTATCTTGAGGCTTCAAGAAAGGCTTTGACAAGCTCGACTGATGCTTCAACAGGTACGCAATTAATTGAAAATGAAAATCAGCCTGCTGAAGCGTCAGTTGAACTTGAAAGGCATCTGGTCGAAATTAATTCCTTGTCGGATGAATTTGAAAGGCATCTGACCAAAGTGAAAGCTTTATCAGTCGAACGTGAAAAACTTCTTGCCGAACATGAAAACAGGATTGTTGAAAGAGATAAATCAGCATTGGATGTCCGGATGTCAAAGCTCGCAGATCGCGAGAAAAAACTGGCTGAGTTCAGAGGACATATGTCCGATCTTGCAGGGCAGTTATCGGAACGTGAAAATCGCATCCGTGATCTGCTGAGCTCGGCAAGCTGGAGAATAACGGGGTCTTTACGCCGGGTGCATGAAAAACTGAGCAAGCGTTGACCCCATTCTGAATTCCTGATGATCTATGGCCACTGATTTAAATGATACAGCCTGATGTTATCTGACAGAAAAAAAGAAATTACAGCATTACGGGAAACCATAGCCGGGAAAGACAGGGAGCTGTCGGCGTTAAAGGCAGAGCTGACACAGATACATAATAGCCTCACCTGGAAAATCCTCAGGAAATATGACACGGTCTTGGGCCGGTTATTGCCTGAGAAGACCGGAAGGCGCGCGTTATATGACCGGTTTTTGGGGACCCTTGGAATATTACTTAAGAAAAGATGGTGCTGGCCAAGGCATCAGGCAACAGAAAGGCAGGGACCGCAAACCGGGACAATTCGTCTGATGGTTGTTATACATTCAATGGAAATGGGCGGTGCGGAAAGGTGCACGTCTGTTTTGCTTGAGCACATTGAACGGTCGTTTATAACCCCCGAACTTGTTTTAATCTTCGACAGGGAGGCTTTCTATCAGGTCCCCGGTGACGTTAAAGTTCTTGTACTTGAAAAACAGCCTGCGCCTTCAGTTACAACAACTGACATTTTACTTCCCCCGCACCTTCAGAAATATTCCAATAGCCTTGCCTGGATGGAAATGACCGCAGCCAAACTCGCTGCTGCCGTCAAGGAACAACAACCTCACGTCGTTCTGGCCCAGGGTTATTTTGCAGCTAATATTGCACTGCTTGCAAAAAAACACATCCCCGGACCAATCAGGCTGATTGCGAGTGCGCATTGCAATCTGTCCCCTGAAAAAATCGGCGACCTTCATGCATTTCTGATACAGACACTTTTTAAAAACGCTGATTGCGTTGTAGCTGTCAGCGGAGAAGTGGCACGGGAATTAAAATCAATTCCGGGAATGAGGCAGGAGAAGGTCGTTACCATTTTTAATCCGCTTGATTTTAATCAGATACAGAGTTTGTCCAGGGAGCGGTTGACGGAGCATCGATGGTTTTCTGAGGATATTCCCATTATATTGTTTGTGGGACGGCTGGCGCGTGTTAAGGGAGTTGATTATTTGTTGAGGGCATTGTCCATAGTCAGGAATTCGGCGAAAGTCCGCTGTGTCCTGATAGGAGAAGGAGAAGAGGGGGAGAATCTACGGCAATTGGCAGAGGAGTCTGACATTGCAGAGGATGTGCTTTTTTTAGGCAGACAGCGCAATCCCTTTAAATTTATGCGCATGGCATCCATCTTCGTCCTTCCTTCACTGACAGAGGGTCTTCCTTATGCCCTTGTCGAGGCCCTTGCGTGCGGTTGTCCGATTATTGCGACCAATTCACCCGGAGGCGGTTCGGCAGAGATATTAAAGGACGGTGAATACGGCTTATTGGTCCCCCCCGGAGATGAGAATGCCCTGGCTGACGCAGTAATAAAGTTATTAAAGGACGATAAATTACGCGACAAATTTTCTGCGCTGGCATTACAGAGGGCAGGGGACTTTGGCCTGAAGTCATCAATGGAGGCATATCAAAATATATTTTTGGCAGATTCAGACCGGTTTTTACCGGGAAATGTGGAAGAGCTTACCGGGGAAGAATTGAGAGACGACAGGACACGCGTAATGGTGTTCATACACTCAATGGCTACAGGCGGCGCGGAACGTTGCATATCTGTCCTGTTGAATAATTTCAGCCGATCAAAAATAACGGCCGAGCTTGTCACTGTCTATGATAATGAGATGTGCTATGCAATTCCGGATGATGTCAAAATCCACATACTGGAAAAACAGCCAGGTCCCGTCACGGCCCCCTCATCTGACTTCTCACTGCCTCCTCACTTAAAGGCTTTTGCTAATGACTTTGTCTGGCTCAAAACGGTCGCCGTCAAGTTGTCCGGGGTGATACAGAAACGACGGCCCTCGGTTGTCCTGGCACAGGATTTTTTTGCCTCGGTCATCCTGTTATTGGCCCAAAAACATGTCCCGCCATCCACGAAACTGATCGTGAGCGCGCGTTGCATGCTGTCGATGTTCTTGCCCACTAAAAAGGAGGGAGAACTGTATGCATTCCTTGTTCAGGCGTTATTCAATAATGCCGACCATGTTATAGCCAACGGCAGTGGAGTGGCAGAGGACTTAAAGATGACCTTCGGAGTGAAGAACGACAAGGTATCGGTCATATATAATTCAGTCAATCCCGTTCAGTTAAGATATCTGTCGGATGAAACTGTGGATCATGGATGGTTTCATGAAGACATTCCTGTCTTGTTATATACCGGATGGTTGACCACATATAAGGGAGTGGACCACCTCTTAAAGGCGCTGTCTCTGGTAAAGGATTCAATAAGAGTCCGCTGTGTCCTTATAGGCGAAGGTGAAGAAAAGGAGAAGCTCCGGCAATTGGCAGGGGAATTGGGCCTGACAGAGAATGTGCTTTTCCTCGGAAGGCAGATGAACCCCTTCAAATTCATGAGAAGGTCCACTATCTTTGTCCTTCCTTCATTAACAGAAGGTTCTCCTAATGTTTTGCTGGAGGCTTTTGCCTGTGGATGTCCGGTAATCGCTACAGACACCCCCGGAGGAGCTTCAGCGGAGATATTGAAAAATGGAAAATACGGCCTGTTGGTCCCACCGGGAGATCCGAAGGCCCTTTCCGAGGCGATCCTTAAACTGTTAAATGACGCAGGACTGCGGCAGAGACTTTCAAGGCTTGCGATTCAGCAGGTCAAAGGTTTTGACGTGGGGTCATCTGTTGATGCATATGAGCATCTTTTTCTGAAAGGGCTGAAAGAGCATACGGCTGATAATCATGAAGACAATAAGACACGAGTAATGATGGTCATCCCTACAATGGGAATGGGGGGCGCTGAAAGATGCATGTCTGTTTTGCTGAACAATGTGAATCGGTCTGTCTTCAGACCGGAACTTGTTACAATCTTTGACAAGGCGGCATTCTATAGAGTTCCTGAAGATGTGAATATGTACGTGCTTGAAACCCAACCAAGACCCTCCATCCCTGATTCGTGCCTTTTGTTACCCGCAGATTTACAGGGATTTGACGACAACTACAAGTGGCTGAGAATGACCGCCTTCAGACTGGCAAAGATAATAAGGGACAGGCGCCCATCCACCATTATGGCACAGGATTATTTTGCCTCCTTTATTGTCTTGTTGGCTAAAGAATATGTCCCTCGGAATATCAGGTTGATTATAAGCGCGCACAACTCTCCGTCCGGATTATTTGCTACGGCTTCGGCAGGGGAGCTTTATACTTTTTTTACAAAAAGACTTTTCAACGAGGCAGATCATATCATATCCGTGAGCGAAGGGGTAACAGGCGAATTACAGACGGACTTCGGGACAGAGTCAGAAAAGATTATGACCCTGCACAATCCTGTTGACCTTGTTCAAATACAGAGTATGGCTGAGGAGAAAATAACCGGGCATGCATGGTTTGACGATGATATTCCCGTTGCATTGTTTGTGGGCGGTCTGGCGCCGAGGAAGGGATTAGTTTATTTCCTGAAGGCGTTGTCCATAATAAAGAAATCAGTAAAGCTCCGCTGCGTTCTCATAGGCGAGGGGGAAGAGAAGGAGAAGCTGCAGCAATTGGCAGGGGAACTGGGGATCACGGAAGACGTGGTCTTTTCCGGCAGACAACAGAATCCATTTAAATTTATGAAGAGGTCCACTATGTTTGTCCTGCCATCGCTGACCGAAGGGCTGCCTTATGTCCTTGTTGAGGCCCTTGCCTGCGGCTGTTCTATAATTGCGACTGATTCTCCGGGAGGGGGGCCTTCGGAGATATTAAAAAATGGAGAGTGTGGTCTGCTGGTCCCGCCGGCGGATGAAAAGGCATTAGCCGAGGCCATGCTGAAATTATTGCATGATAACGAGCTTCGACAAAAACTTTCAGGGCTGGCGCTTCAACGGGCCGGGGACTTTGGGCTTGAATCGTCCATGAAGGCATATGAAAATCTCTTTCTGTAAGCCCCGGGAGCAGGTCTTAACAACATCTTTCACAAGAAGACGTTTATGGTACAGACGTTTTCTTTTGGCGGCCGAAATTTTATTTCAGGAGGGTTGGGTCAGTTTATGGCGTCAGGTCAAACCGGCGCTAAAACAGATATTTTGTATTTATCAGAAGATCGACAGTATCTCTAAAGAAGAACTCGAAGATGCCAGGACCCGTTTAATGATGGTCATCCCTACGATGGAAATGGGCGGGGCGGA
>QZJG01000015.1 GCA_003599275.1 Nitrospiraceae bacterium
AAGTCCATATACCTTGCCGTCAGGGCCTTTCAGGGGGGTAAGAAGCAATGTGCCGCCTTGTAAACTGCTTGCATCGCCTATAGTCGAGACAAGGGCATCAGTTTTGATGCCCGGTTTTGCAAACTGAGGAAGCGTTGCCGTAATCACCACTGCAGCTATGCTTTTCGTCTTAATATCATCAGGGTTTACAGTCACACCCATCCTTTCAAGCATACTTGAAATGCTCTGTATGGCTGTCTTTCCCTTATCACCGGTGCCATTTAGTCCAACGATGATCCCGTATCCTATCATCTGATTGTCTCTGACCCCCTCAAAACTTGCTATGTCCTTAATACGCTCAGCGTAAACATCAGTGAACAGTGAACAGTGAACAGCAAACAGTAAAAGAAATACTATTGCAGATTTTGAGATTATCTTAAATTTTATTTTCATTATCGTTATATCTCTCCTTCCTATTCACTTTTCACTATTCACTGCCTTTAGAACGGCCAAATATAATCAAGCGCCCTGACCATCCATCCGGGACTCTGTTTTTCCTGTATAACTCCATCGCCAACATAGTAGACCTGTGCATCCGCTATCTTGCTGCTCAATATAGTATTTGCAGATGAAATGTCATCCGGCCTTACCATACCGCTAAGCACCAGTATCTGTTTCTCATTGTTTATTGTGAGTTCTTTTCTTCCCTCTAAAATGAGATTGCCGTTAGGCATAACCTCAATGACCTTTGCGGTCACAGTAGCAATGAGAGTCCCTTCCCTGTTTGTGTCACCTGCCCCTTTATGTTTTGACTTTGATGTAGTTGAAATTGAAGGATCAAAGACATTTTCACCCTTAAACAGGTCCTTAAGGCCAAAGACATTGTGAAGATTAAAATCCTTGTTCATGCCAAGAAAGTTCGTGAGCTCAAAATCGAGATTGGATTCACGGCTTGTATCCGTATCAGCCTTTCCTGAACCGGACAGGCTTTCGACAACATTGATTGTCACAAGATCATTAAGCCTCCTGGCCTTTCTGTCTTCGAATAGGTTGCCATTGTCACTCCAGAGCGAATTAAGAGATGAATGTGCAGTTGTATCAACAGTATTTTCAACGTATTTAGGGGGAGGCGGTGGCAGTTTTGCAGAAGGAGTAGCACATGAAAATATCATAAGCATAACAAGCATACATGAACACCGGATACTTAAACGGGCATACTGGCCCGTCCTGCTTTCAGTTTTATTACTTCTCTTGTTTGTTATCATTATAAGCACCTGTCCTAAAGATCAACCTTAACAGTATTTTCATCTATCAGCACTCCGCTGACTATCTTTTTTGACGAGGAATTGATGGCCCTGACAGTCATTCCGACATATCCCTTCTCTTTAGTCTTACCATCAGCCCTTATTATCATTCCTTCATGGCTCATCAGGAGTATCACTCGCCTGCCCCTTTCAACAAGCTGGTACATCTCTATCATGCCTTCCTCAATAGCCATATTGGCATTAATGGACCTTTTCAAGGTCTTTCCAATTATCTTTTCAGGATCTTTCAGGACATTTCGGGGCATTTTTCTGATATCCATCTTTGCAAGATAAATATCCTCTTCCTCTATAACATGCCTCTTCTGAAAAGGCCTTCTGCTCATTATGACCTGACCGTAAGCCCGTATATCCGCCCGTACCAGTATTCTTTCATTATCACTGAACATGAAAGAAAAGATGGCCCTGCCAAGAGGTCCTTTTACAACCTGGATACTCTCAGGGTTTTCCTCCCCCAGATTTTCAGGGGCCTGTACATTGCTGACCTCTATTTCTTCCCACGGGTAATTATCCGACAAATAGGACCTGAGTTCATCATCGGGTGTCCAGGCTGCAGCCTTGCAAGAAGACAGATGCAAGAAGACAGATGTAAGAACACAGACTACGGATAACAAAACTATTCCCTGTAGTATATTATCTGAGTTCTGTGCTCTGAGCCTGCCTGTCCGGTAGGCAGGTTCTGTGTTCTGTACTCTGTAGTCTATTTTCATTATTACCTCTTGAGATTATTGGCCAGAGCCAGCATTTCATCCGTTGACTGAATTACCTTGGAATTAAGTTCATACGCCCTCTGGCTTACAATCATGTTTACCATCTCTTCCACAACATTCACATTACTTAGTTCAATGAATCCCTGATTAACTGAGCCGAGACCATCTGTGCCGGGATTTCCGGTTGTCGCTTCACCTGATGAACCAGTTGGAAGGAACAGGTTCTTACCAATCGCCTTTAGACCACCGGGATTAATAAACTGGGCTATCTCAATTTGTCCTACCTCAACAGGAGTGTTGTTACCGGCCTGAAGCACCGAGACTGTACCGTCCGGCGTTACGGTAATTTCAAGAGCATTCAGCGGAATGTTTATAGCAGGCTCCATTGGATATCCGTCGGAATTCACCAGATTCCCTTCACTATTAAGCTTGAAAGCTCCTGCACGTGAATATGCTATTTCTCCGTCCGGTGTAGTGATCTGAAAAAAACCCTTGCCCTCAATGACCATGTCCAGGTTGTTTCCGGTTGATACAAAATCACCCTGATGAAACATTTTCTGAACAGCTGCAGGCTTGACTCCCAGCCCTATCTGGATGCCTGTCGGCACTTCATTGCCTTCAGAGGACACAGCGCCCGCGGTTTTCAGACTCTGATACATAAGTTCCTGAAAGTCGGCCCTGCTCTTTTTGAATCCCGCTGTGTTTACATTAGCGAGATTATTGGAAATAACATCTATATTGATCCGCTGCGCCTCCATCCCGGTTGCTGCTATAAATAATGCTCTGTCCACTTTTTCCTCCTATGTTACTTTTATCTCTTTATTCTCTGCTATTAATTCTTATCATTTCCCGAGTTCGTTAATTGTCTTTGATGCCGCCTCATCAAATGAATGAATTATCTTCTGATAGCTCTCGAATTCCCTGGTTGATGCCAGCATCTGCACCATCTCCTGAATTGCATTAACATTGGACTGCTCCAGAAAACCCTGACTGACCTGGGCATTAACTTCCTCACCGGCCTCATCTGTAGCAAACATGCCTCCGCTCAGTTTTTTAAGGACCCCGGTATCGCGGAAATTGACTATCTTCACTTTGCCTACCAGCACTCCATCAACCAGAACATCCCCCGAGGTACTGATATCAATGCTGCTCCCCTGCACTGCAATCGGTCCGCCATCCCCGAGCACCTTTACTCCATTACTTGTCGCCAAATATCCGTCACTGCTGATCATAAAATTGCCATTGCGTGTATACCTGCCTCCTTCCAGCGTAAAAAAACCCTCGCCGTTTATTGCAAGGTCAAGCCCGTTTCCGGTCCTCTGGATAGTACCGCTCGAAAAATCAATTACGCTTTTCGAAAGGTCCGCCATTACTCGTCCACTGTCATTAACGTCCACTTTATTGTCAGCCGGGACTATGTAGTCCTTGAAAGCCACCCTTTCTTTCTTGTATCCCGGGGTGTTGGCATTTGCGATATTCTGCCCGAACAGGTCCATATTCCTGCGTTTTAAAACCGCACCTGAGAGTGCTATGTAAATTCCTTTATTCATATTCTTCCTTATGCAAACACAATGCCAGAGAATTCTGACAGAAATCCCTGAATAACATTTATCTTACTTGTTGATTTATCAACTGATATTATTTGCCAGATACTTTTTTTCATAGTCCCGTTCTCTATATGGCAGGAAAATTATTCCTACAGGAAAATATCTTCCCTATATCCTGATGTCTATTATTCCCTTCCTGATAATGTCCTGCTTCTCTTCTTCCCGTTTTTTTTCCTTCTCGTTCTTCTGTTCATTTTTTTTCTTGTTCATGGCCGGTTCCCGTTCCTTCTTTACCTCCGGTATTCCGTATGTATTGCCAAGTCCTTCAATCGCCATGGTAATGCCTCAATGGCCTCAGCTTATCTGACTGATTTTTGTTTTAAGTTTCCCGAGCGCCTGGCTGTGGATCTGACAGACGCGGGACTCTGTAATACTGAGCACCTTTCCTATTTCCTGCATTGTAAGTTCTTCATAATAATATAGGGCCAGGACCATCTTTTCTTTCTTGGGCAGAGTATCTATCAGCTCCACCAGTTTTTCTTTTGTGTCCTTCTCTTCCAGAATGGTGAGCGGGCTCTTTGCCGACGGGTCTGCAATGCATTCTGATATATTGAGATCGCTGTCAGCATATTTGGTGTTCCGGAAATCATCAAGCCTGACCGGATTTGACGAGGTCGCATACTGCATGGTCTTGTAATATTCATCGAGAGGCATTTTCAGGGACTTGGCCACCTCAATATCATCAGGCATCCTTCCCAGTTTTCTCTCAAGCTTGAGCCTGGCATTATTTATTACCTCTATCTTCTTTCTCATAGACCTCGGGATCCAGGCCGTTGCCCTTAATTCGTCTATCATAGAGCCTTTTATCCGCAATTCAGCATACGTCTTGAGTTTGACCCTCCCCGGCTCATACCTGTCGAGGGCATCCATTAATCCCATCAGGCCCACGCTCACCAGATCATCGATGGTAACATGCTGCGGAAGTTTCCACGAAAGCCTGTAAGCGGTATACTTGATGTACGGCAAAAACTCTTTTATTACCTTTTCTCTTGCTTCTTCTTTGATTTCTGTTTTGTACTTTAACATTTCGCTTTTAAAAGACCTCCAAGGAAGAATTGAAGTGTTCCCTTAATATGGTTATTGTTGTCATTGTTTATCTTTTCTGATATCTTCAGCAGACTTTTCGAGGCCTCACACTCAGGATAAATGTCCATCAATGCCCTCTGCTGACGGACAGCCTTCGGGACTGAGTCGTCATGGGGTATGCATCCGATGTAATCCAAGGATATGCTCAGAAATCTTTCCGCAGCAGTCGACAGCCTCCTGTAGACGTCCGTCGCTTCTTTTTCATTCCTGATATTATTAACAAGGACCTTGAAGTCCTTTTCCTGATATTTTGTAAAAAGGACTTTTATAAGCGCATAGGCATCTGTCATCGCAGTCGGCTCGGCTGAAGTGACAATAATAGTGTCCTGTGCCGCCATACAGAAAAAAGCTACATTCGGAGATATGCCGGACGAAGTATCTATCAGGAGATAATCGATGCCGCCGTCATAGGATTCAAACTCTTCAATAAGTCTTAATCTCTGAAACTCGTCAAGTGCCGTAAGCTCCTGAATGCCGGAACTGGCAGGAAGCACCTTTATACCCATAGGGCCATCGACTATCAGGTCTTTCAGTCCCTTCTCTCCGTTAAAGAGATGCTTGATATTATATTTGGTTGCAAGATTTAGGATTACATCAATATTACTGAGACCGAGGTCAGCGTCAAACACCAGGACCTTTTTATTCAGTTTGCTCAAGCCGATGGCCAGGTTTGCGGTAATATTCGTCTTTCCGACCCCGCCTTTACCGCTTGCAACAGCTATTGTCCTCACTATCTTTTTCTCTGCAGTGTCCATTATACGCTCCCCGTTCTTAAGATAAGATTAGTCAATCTTTTACTGTCAACAAATTCAATATTGCCCGGTACCCTCTGTCCTGTTGTAATATAGGCAACCGGTTTCTGATATATGCGACAGAGGTTATATATCGCTCCCAGCTTCACTGCCTCATCAGTCTTTGTAAATGCCATGTAATCCACAGGCAGCGATTTGTAATATTTATGAGTGTCCACGAGAAAGCTGCAGTCGCTTGATGCGCTCAGCAGCAGCTGGGTTTCAATAGGCATGCCCATTTCATATATATTTTTCAGATTGCTGATATACTCGGCATCTCTCGGATTCTGACCTGTTGTGTCTACCAGTATTAAATCCCTGTCAGAAAATCTGCCGACGCTTTTTCTGAAGCTCTCCCTGTTTGCGACTATGTCCAGAGGAATACCTATCATTCGTGAATAAATCCGTATCTGTTCCGCGGCCCCTATCTTATATGTATCAATGCTGATCATCGCCACCTTTTTCCCTTCCTTTATGGCCATTGATGCAAGCTTGGCTAATGTAGTCGTCTTGCCCGAGCCGGTCGGTCCGATGAGCATCGTTATTCGCCTGTTGTCCTTTGCAGATATGTCCCGAATGTTTCTGAAAGTACTTCTGTCGGTCCTTGATATATTAAGATCATCAGTCATGACGGTTTCAATCTCCTCTATAGCGCCGGCCCTTTCGACAAGCTTCAGGGCAAATTCGTCATTAATTGATTTTTCCCTCAGAAAATGAAATATGCTCCTTCTTTCCTCAGGCATCCTGAATTCGAAACCGCTGTTCTTCATTGACTCAATATAGGCTCTCAGACTCTTTATGTCCTGCTGGAGCCCGGCTAAATCACCTGAGCGGTCCTCAGTTGACATGCGCGGCTGAACTTCCTTTGCTCTTTCAATTTTGTCTGTTTTTACTTCAACAACCTGGTCCTTCGCAATGCTTCCGTCAATGTCATAATCAATAGCAGCCGTGACTTCCACATAGGGCTTCAGGCCCTTTTTATCTTCTGACGAGAGGATGACGGCATCAGGACCAAGCTCTTTCTTTACAAGTGAAAGGGCCTCCCTGAAATTTTTTGCACGTATTGTCTTAATTTTCATACTTCACCATCCCTCTGATATCGAGATCTGTTTTTGAAACAATTTCTGCACTTGAAAGTACTACAAATGAAGATGATATCCTTTCAACTATCTTCCTGATATACTTTCTGATATTTGCGGAACAAAGGATTATCGGTTGTGCCCCCTTAAGCTTGCCGGAAGACAGAATCACCTCAATACTCTTCACAAGCCTGTTAATCACATCCGGCGTGACACCCCCTCCTTCAGCCTGAGACAGGAGCTTTTCATATCTGGGGTCAAGCGTAAATACTGTCAGCTTTCCCTGATCATTCAGATACTGTCTGGTAATGGTCCTTGAAAGGGCCTGCCGGACATATTCAGTCAGGGTTTCCGGGTCCTTTACATTCGGGGAGTAGTCAAGCAGGGTTTCGAAAATGGTCATAATGTCTTTAATAGACACTCTTTCTTTCAAAAGGTTCTGCAATACGCGCTGCACGGCGCCAAGGGTCAGGCTTCCCGGTATTAATTCTTCAATAATCTTGGGATATGTCTTTGAAACATTGTCCAGCAGTTTCTGGGTCTCACTCCTGGTCAGCAGTTCCCATGAATATTCCCTTATAAGTTCAGTAATATGCGTGCCTATAACAGTCGCGTTATCAACAACCATGTATCCGGAAAGCTGGGCGTTCTCCACTTCCTTCTCATCAATCCAGTAAGCCGGAAGTCCGAACGCAGGTTCCTTGGTCGGAATCCCGTCAATTTTCTCCGCATTGCCAGAGGCCACTGCGAGCCAGCTGCCCATCATTACCTCGCCCCTTGCAATCTCAATGCCCCTTATCAGAAAACTGTACTCATGTGGTCTCAGCTGCAGATTGTCCTTAATGTGGATCGGGGCCACGACAAAACCGAGTTCCGTTGCGAGCTGTCTTCTCATGGCCTTTATTTTTCCGAGCAGTTCTCCATTGACCGAGTCTACCAGAGGAATAAGTCCGTAACCAATCTCAAGGCTAAGCGGGTCCAGTTCAAGATAGGACTCGATTTTAGTTTCCTCCCTGGCTGCCTCAGATGGCATTGGTGCAACTTCTTCCTCAGCCGGTGACTTTGTTATGATATATCCCATTCCTCCGGCTATTGCCGATACAAGGAAAAAAGGTATATGCGGAAGACCAGGTACAATACCAAGCAGCATTAAGACGCCTGAAACCGTGAAAAGGGACTTTGGATTTATCAGGACCTGGCTGGTTATGTCCTTGCCCATGTTGCTCTCTTTTCCTGCACGGCTGACAACAATACCCGCAGCCGTAGACACCAGAAGCGCCGGAATCTGTGACACAAGACCGTCACCGATGGTAAGGATCGTATATGTAGTGGCAGCATCCAGCAAAGGCATGCCTTTTTGCAGAGCACCGATAATAAGTCCGCCTACTATATTAATAGCTGTGATTATCAGACCGGCAATCGCGTCGCCTCTTATGAATTTGCTCGCACCATCCATCGATCCGTAATAGTCGGCTTCCTGTGCAATGATTTCCCTGCGCTGACGTGCCTCTTTTTCATCGATAAGACCGGAGTTAAGGTCCGCATCAATGGCCATCTGTTTGCCGGGCATTGCGTCGAGTGTAAACCTTGCAGCAACCTCTGCTATTCTTCCTGATCCCTTCGTGATAACGACAAAATTGACAATTACCAGAATAAGGAAAATGATAATTCCGACTGCATAGTCGCCACCGACTACAAAATTTCCGAAAGATTTAACGACCTCCCCAGCCGAGTCCACTCCCTCATGACCTTTCAAAAGTATCAACCTGGTGGTTGCAACATTAAGCGCCAGCCTGAACAAAGTCGTTATCAGGAGCAGGGTCGGAAGGACTGAAAAATCAAGCGGCCTCTTAATATAGACAGCTGTAACAAGTATCGTTATTGATAGTGATATGGAAAGTGTAAGTAGTATATCAAGAAGAAACGGCGGCATCGGCAGGAGCATAACGCCTATGATTGCAACCAGTATAAGGGCAACTAATACATCTTCTCTCTTGTTAAGCATTGCCAGCAGTTTCATATCAGCATACTCCTGTCACAGATTGAATTATTCAGTGAATTCATTCTCTTTTCTGGTTCCTGCAGCCACAGACAGCGGTTCATAATCTCCCTTTCAATTTGTAAATATACGCAAGTATCCGGGCAACGGCAACATACAGCCCTTCCGGTATGAACGCATTCAGCTCCAGTTTAAAAAGCGCCCTTGCAATCGGTTTGTCTTCAATAATAGGTATACCGTGTTCCCTTGCGATCTCTTTTATCTTTTCAGCGACAATATTTGCACCTTTAGCCACTATTCTTGGTGCAGGCATAACTTTGTCTTCATATCTGATTGCAATGGCCAGATGAGTCGGGTTCGTTATGATCACTGTAGCAGTCGGCACCTCCTGCATCATGCGCTTTCTTGCAGCTGCCCTCTGTGCACTTCTGATCCTGGATTTAATAATCGGGTCCCCTTCAGACTCCTTGGACTCCTCTTTCACTTCCTGCTTGCTCATCTTCAATGACTTCTCATATTGCCATTTATCAATGAAATATCCGATAATCGCTACGACCATGTAATAGGCAAAGGCAATTATAATGGCATCCATTATAAGTTTGGTCGATACCTTTACCAGTTCATTCATTTCCATTGCTGTAAGACTGGGAAGTACTTTTAAGTCTTTATTGATTATGTAATAAACAAGCCACCCCCCGACTGAGAACTTCAGAAGGCTTTTTAATAGTTCTATGAGTCCTTTTGTTGAAAATATCCTGCCCATTCCCTGAACAGGATTGAGTTTGGACATCTCAAACTTAAGAGGCTTCAGTACGATACCATCCTGCATAGCTGAGGCAAGCAGGGCCAGAACCACGGATACAAGGAAAAAAGGAGCAACAATTTTCACTCCCTGCATAATCGCTATACGGGATACATGCAGAGGGTCTGTCCCGTATTTCAGACTCAGCATTCCGCCTGTCATACTGGCCAGACTCATGAACACCTGCTGCCCTCCGAAATAAAATATCATGATGATTCCACCCATCGTAACCGTTGATGTAAGGTCTTTGCTCCTCGCGATCTGGCCCTTTTCCCTTGCCTTCTGCTTTTTTCGGGGTGTGGCCTGCTCAGTTTTTTCCTGAAAATCATCTGCCATTTTTAACTCTTAACTCCTAACTCTTAACTCTTTCATCCCTTTGCCATCATGAGAAGCCTCACCATCTCTCCTCTGAGGTCGCTGAAGCTTATTCCAAGGACATGTTCAAAAACAGGGATGCTCAATATCATCAGCATTATCCCGAGAAATATGTTCAGCGGTAATGCAACAAAAAATATATTCATCTGCGGGGCCACCTTGTACAAAAAACCCGACAGCAGCTGGACAATTAAAAGCCCTACCATGACAGGCGCTGCTATCTTTATCGCCATCACAAAAAAAGCACTCACCATAGAAACAACTGCAGGCAGCAGAGGGGCAATATTCATTTTTCCTGCAGGCAGCAGTTCAAAGCTTTTCACAAAGACAAAAATTAGATCGTGGTGCGCATTCACTACAAGAAACATCAGCATTGTAATAATGCCGTAAATCTCTGATACCAGGGTGTCCTGCCCAACTTCAGGATTAAAAACCTGTGCCATTGAGAGACCCATTATATAACTCATAAAGGTACCCGCCATATTCACTGCCAGAAACACCAGTCTGACTGCAAACCCCAGCGTCATGGCTATAATGATCTCTTTAACGACCAAAATGAAGATGCTGTTTTCCGCAATCACAAAGTTTACGACAGGTGTCAATAGCAATGAAATAAAAACCGCCAGCCCCATCCTGAATTGAGGAGGCATCTGTTTACCTCCAATCACAGGAAGAAAACTGATAAAAATGCTGGTCCTGAGCAGGACAAACAAAAAGTTGGTTATATATCCGGAAACTGCATTTATGTTCATGTCAACTGTCATATATCACCATTTCATTACTGATTCAGCTTTCATTTCACATATGCCGGTATCTGTGTTATAAGGTTTGTTGTAAAGGTGATCAGCTTTTCCGACATCCAGGGCATAAGAATAAACAGACATCCAAATACAACCAGCATTTTCGGTACGAATGTCAGTGTAAATTCCTGTATCTGTGTAACAGACTGGAACAATCCTACAATAAGACCTACTACCAGACCGGTCAGTAGCGGCGGTCCTGCAATGAACAGCACAACTTTAAACATTTCAGTCGTTATTCCGTTGATCGTATCTATAGTCATTAAAAGCTCCTCATCAGAGAACCTATAATCAGGTTCCACCCGTCAACAAGTACAAATAACAGCAGCTTAAAGGGAAGCGATATCATTACAGGTGGAAGCATCATCATCCCCATACTCAGCAGAATGCTTGCTATAACCATGTCCACTATCAGGAATGGCAGAAAGAGTAGAAAACCGATTTCAAAAGCGGTCTTCAGTTCACTTATGGCAAAGGCCGGTATCAATACGCCCATTGTCAGTTCTTCTGGCTTTTCCGGAACAGGTTTCTTGGCGAGGCTCGCAAATAAAGCTATGTCTTTCTGTCTCGTCTGCTTAAGCATAAACTCCCTCAACGGAGGTACTGCCTCATCAATTGCTTCTCCGAAAGAGACTTCTTCCTGCAGATATGGTGTCACCGCTTTTTCATTTATAACATCAATGGTAGGTGACATTACAAAGAAAGTCAGGAACAGAGCAAGCCCTATCACAACAGGATTTGGAGGAACTGTCTGCCCTCCAAAGGCATGCCGCAAAAAAGAAAGCACTACAACGATACGAGTAAAAGAGGTGACCATAATCAAGACAGCCGGCAAAAAGGAAAGAAAGCTGATTATTAGGAATGTCTCTATTAAAGGATTATTAATGTCCCTGAAATCGATAGCATGCGCAGGAGATGCAGCAGCACATATTGTAATTAAGAGAGAAATGATGGTTATAACCGGTCTGGAAAAAAGTGTCGATAATAATTTATGCATCATGCACTTCAAATGACGGTTTCCGGTACCGGTCCTGGCATTATCAAATATTTTCGAGGTGCGATCAGTATTATTCAAGTTCTTTGTGCTCCTATATTCATGAGCTTTCCAAATTTACCCTGAAATCCCTCTGTCTCCGGCAAATCAATATCCTCATCTTTAAATACCCGTAACAACCGGATATCATTGGGAGTGAGCCCCAGTATGAGGACCTCTTTTCCTATTTTCAATGCGGCCACCCCTTTTTTAGGTCCAAATGGCTGATAGCTTACAACACTCATAAGACCAAACCTGTTATGTTTTTTCTTCATCACAAATCCGGCAGCCACTATAAGAAGGACCACAAAGAGAAGGGCTGCAGCCACCTGTAAATAAGTTCCTGTCATTTCAGTTGTGTCAGCCTTTCTGTGGGGCTGATAATATCTGTAAGCCTCACACCGAATTTTTCATTAACAACCACTACCTCGCCCCTTGCTATGAGCCTGCTGTTAGCGAGTATCTCCATGGGTTCGCCTGCAAGTTTTTCCAGTTCAACGACCGAACCCTGGCCAAGCTGCAGGAGTTCTTTTATCAGCATCCTTGAAGATCCCAGCTGTACAGTAATTTCGACCGGGATATCGAGGAGAAATTCAATGTCCCTTTCAGCTGAAGACCTGTTGTCATCCTTCAGGTCTCCGAATTCCGGATCCTGCACATTAACCCCCATTTTGGCCTTTTCCTGCGATTTGTCCTTTTCTTCCATAAAATACCTCCAAATTTGCTACGCGTTTAACTTCAGGTCCAATCCTTTCACCTCAATCAATAGATTTGATGATAAGCAAAACATAACAGACTTCTTCATTCAATGACCCCCGTTAATTTAACGGCCTGGTTGCCCTTGCTGAAGCCCGGAGTGCCCTTGAATTTTGGCAGGCCTTCTACATAGAGAACAAGTTCGTCATTTATCGATTTGCCGAGATTTATAACATTACCTTTTTTGAATTTCATTATGTCCCCGAATGTCAGTGACAGGCGGCCGATCTCAGCTGATATTCTTACATTGGTCTGTCTCAATATATTCTTCATAATCAGGGACCATCTCTGGTCTGTTTCAAACTTATCACCCTGGATACCTGAATAAAGCTTTTCCTTTACAGGTTCAATCGTGGAATACGGCACACAAAAGAACATACGGCCTGCAAAATCTTCTATTTCGATCATTACTTCGATATTGATTACTATTTCAGCTGGCGTTACAATCGTCACAAATTGCGGGTTAATTTCAGAACTCACATATTCCGGTAATATTGGTGCTATACCTCCCCATGAGACTGCAAGGTCCTTCAAGGCTATATTTACTACTTTTTGAATCACCCTCTGCTCAATCGTGGTAAAGGCCCTTCCTTCGGACTTGATATTCTGGGCATTGGCCCCGCCAAAAAAGAACTCGATAAAAGCAAAAACAAGCGGGGCCTCAAGTACAAGCAGTGAGTAACCCTTGAGGGGGTCCATTTTAAAGATATTTATGCTGGAAGGTACCGGGATAGTTTTAATGAAATCGCCAAATTTAATTATCTCGACATTCTGAATGCTTATATCAACGAACTTCATAATAAGGTTTGAGACTGAATTCCTGAAAAGCCTTGCAAAGGACTCATTAGCCATTTCGAGCCCGGGCATTCTGCCGCGTATAATTCGCTCCTGGTTTGTAAAGTCAAAGGGGCGTACGCCGGCAAGTATTTTGCCTTTCGCTTCTTCGGTGTCGATCTCCCCTGATGCCACACCTTTAAGCAGGGCATCGACTTCATCCTGTGAAAGTATCTTGTCGCTCATTGCATTACAAACTCTGTAAAGAAAAGGTTCTTAAACATGTCCTTGTCCATCCCCATCACCTGATTGGCCCTGAAAAGCAGCTCATCCTTCAGCTGAAATTTGCCTTCAGGACTTGATATGGAATTCAATGACTTGCTGCTTACCAGTGTGATAATGGTATCTCTCAGCTGTGGAGTTTTTTCTTTTACTGTTTCACTGAGCTTTTGATCGGATACCTCAAGTTGAATAGTGACTTTCAGATATCTGCCGTGATCAGCGAGATTCAGGACAAACGGATCAAGTGCAACAATCGCAGTTTTCAGATCAGATTTCTCCTCCTTTGTTGTATCATCGCCTTTTTTGCCGGCCAGTAATTTATACCCTGCGAACCCCCCTGCCCCAAGAACCACTACAGCTGCCACAATAATTATTATCAGCGTCTTGTTCCCTTTTTTTGGCGGGGCAGGTGCCTCTTCCTTCAGTTCATCTTTTTCATCTGCCATTATTGCTCCCTCCGATCAGTTGTTAATCGTCATTCGTAACTTTCCGGACTATCGGCTGATCACGAATAACATTCTTCTATATACAAATATCATGCCCGCATTAACATATTGATTTATTTGAATTAAGAGCATGACTTTCACGTCAAAAATATGACTTACAGGCCAATTACTGTCTTAAGAATTTTAAATTAGCAGTTAGAATGAGAATAGGGAGAGGCCGGGAAAGAGCGGGAAAAGGCGGGAATAATCAAAGAGTTAAGGGTTTTTAAGGGCATCTGAGGCTAAATGAGAAAAAGGGCGGGGAAGAGGTCGAAAGTTGCAGCCAGATTGAGAATTCCATCTTTTCCCCAGGCTTTTAAATCCTCATTAAAAACAATTCAAATGCCTATATAATCGTGTTTTCTTGAGCTTCAAAGCCGTGAATTGGCCCTCTGTAACCGGCGGTCGCCGGGCGGCTCTCAGGGGGACAATCGCTTTTGTTATTTTTCAATAGGTTAGCCGTTTTACCTTTTAGCCCTTTTATGAAAGCTTTTTACCTCCCACTTTGAGACCATATTCCATTGTTCTAAACTAAAAGTTCTGTTTTCAGAAAGCGTCTTATACTCACCGGCCTCAAAAGGTTCAATTATAATATGCGTTAATATTTCAAAACCCTGGGCATCCACACCATGAAGCTTTATTGTGACATCTCCTGCCGGTCCGCTGTTACGTACATCAACCTTAAACGATACCTGAATATAATAATCAGACTGTTGAATAACCTTATAATCGACGCGAGAGACAGACACATCCTCGCTATAAGCAGTAACACTTAAAACAGAGACTAATAAGAAGCATAAAACAATCTTTAGCATGTCCCCTCCTTCATTCTATTTATTGGTAAAAAACTACGGCTGGCACTGCACTTTAGTTATGGAATCCGTTATCTTGTCTCTTAAGGTATGAGTCCCCAGGCCAGCATTTCTGCATTTATCATACTCCTTTATAATAGCCTCATTCGACATCGCGCAGCCGGATATCAGTATCAATAAGACAAACAGTAATCTTTTCACTTAAATCCCTCCTTATAAATATGATCAATAGTATATTACTTTTAGGTATGGTTTAATACCTATAACTTCTTATAGGTGCACAATACAGAAGCAATGCATTATCCTGTAGATGACTCCCCTCTTTTCTCCCTCAAAAGCTCCGATAACAGTTTCTTTTCTTCAATACGCTTTAATATTTCGCGCTGATCATCCTCAGGCATATCCTGGAGGACTTTGACTATCAACTTTGTCACGTCGGATACTTCATTGAATGAAGGCATCTCCTCGCCGACCTGCGGCGTCCGCTCCATGGGGCCTACGCCAGTGAGTAGCCAATCAAGCGAGATATTATTTATCTCGCAAAATGTGGACAATGGGCCATAAGGGATCGTCCCTCTTAATTTGTGATTGTAGAGCGCAGTCTTAGTCATTTTTAGAGATTCCGCCACTTCAGAATCACTCTTAAATCCGAACTTATTTTTTAGTCTGTCCACTATATGAGAAATATTTTTCATCAACGTTCACATTATGCTTGACTTTGCGTTCACAATTTGCTTATACTCTCACCAACAGGTAAAGGAATTGACTTCATGAACAAAAAAAATAAGCAGTTTAAAAAAATCAAAAAGCTAATGATCGACAAAGACGTGAAGCCATCCATGATCGCTGATAAAGCGGGAGTCACACGTGGGGCCATTACACGACTTTTGAAAGGCGATCTCGAATCAGAGCGCCTGAAGCAAGTAATTGCCAAGATGCTCGGCAAAAAGGTCGAGGACCTCTGGCCGAAAGGGAAAGCGGCATAGATGGGCACATCATTATATATAGGAGACAATCACACCCCCTGGGCGTCGGTCACTATTAAAGAAGAAGGCATGCGTCAACATGACCTTACGAGTGGCCGGCGCTCTTTTTGTTTGATGCCTTGATTTTAACTTTTTTTAGAGGGAGATGCAATGTCAAAAACAAAAAAAGATTTGCACACAGGCACGTCAGAGCAGGGCAGCCTCTTTGACAGCGATCTGGAGGCCGGGACGCTCGATGTGAGCATGCCCTTCCGGGACGCATTATCAAAAGCGATCCGCAAATGCCAATATTCCACCTGGCAAGTGGCCGCACTCATCAGCCGCCTCAGCGGCCATAACGTCTCCGAGGACATGCTCAACAAGGTAAAGGCCAGCGATCCAGCCTACGCACTCAGGGCAGAGGACCTTCCCGCAATCATTTACGTCACGCAATCACTGGAACCGGCGCGTGTGCTGATGGAGGCGGTCGGCGGGACGGTGAGTGATCACAATGAGAGTAAATTCGTCAAGCTCGCCCGGCTGGAGCAGGACAATGCCCGGCTGCAGGGAGAGATCATCAAATTAAAGTCAGAGCTGGGGATAAGGAGATAACCATGGGCGCGGATTACGAAGGAGATGAAGCAGTTATACAGGAGCGGGCCATCAAAGAACTTAAAGCCTTAAGCCCCGAGGCCAAAGGCCTACTCTGCCATCATATCGGTAATCCACTTACTGCCGTGCTCTTAGAGGTGGCGATGAAACAGTACACATATACAGAGAATTGTGTGCATCACATCCTTGAGGATCTGGATACCTTCGGGATCAGGGAGAACCTTAGATAATGTGCATTCTATGCAATACAAGAAAGGCCAGGTCTGGCAGTCAATTATGTGAATGGTGTCTCCTGAGACCTGTGAGAGAAGGCAAGGAAAAAATGAACAGGAGACAGGAGATAGAAAAGAGCGCGATACAGGCAGAAATCAGACGGTTGCAATTATAAATTAAGGAGGGAAACGTGGGTAAAAACGGAACGAAGGCAATCATACCAGATGACATCATCAGAGAGGAAGCGATAAGGGCCATAGAGGGCGATCTGCCCTATGAACGGACGCTATATATAAATGAAGTCCGGTACCTCATGAAACACACGGCGGAAACGATACTTGAGATCGGTAAGCGGCTGCTTATTATTCGGGAGAAAGAGGGTTACCGGCAATTTGCCGGTATTGTTGAGGAAGAAATTGGATTATCTCGCACTACAGCCTATCGCTTTATGCATTGTGCCGCCAATGCCGAGAAATTTCCCCGGATCGACTTGTCCCAAATTGGGACGAGTTCCAAAGTCTACGCACTCCTCGAGGCACCAGAGGAAGAATTGGCAAAATTCGAGCAGCTCGGCCTCTTTGCCGGGAAAGACATGGATGAACTTGAGCGCATGTCCGTCAAGGAACTCCGCTCAACGGTCAAAAAACTCCGCGAAAAAGCGGAAAAGGTCATCGGCAAACAGGTATCAAAGCTGGAGGCCAAGGCCAAGGCGCTTGAAGAGGAAAATAAAAAACTCAGGATACAGAACAGCCTCAATGATAAGAGCGCCACTGCCTTTAAAGACGCTTACGAAACCGCCAATGACCTGCTGGACCAGGCGATCACAATGCTCAATAATGCCAACAGCTCCCCGATGGTCTCGGCAGTCCTGGACGATGAAAAAACCCTCAAGAAATACACCAACATGGCAACCCTCTTTGAAAAGAAGTTTAAGGGCTGTTTAAACATCATGAAAGAGGCCTTATCATGACCGGCGACCTCGTGACACTGAAACAGCTCGCAGAGCTTGAAGGTGTGCCATACGACACTATCAAAAAGGCGTTTCAGCGTCAGTCATTCAGCCTCGTCCACTACCAGGGCGAGCAGCCGCTTGTCAGGATCATAGATCCGGCAATATCAGAGCACGCAAAGGCACGTTATTTTAATCCCACAGTCCCTGAGCCTGCAGGGACCTATCCCACGGAGGCGCAGGGGGACGTGATGAACCCCTCTGCGCCTTCCCCTCATAGGAAAGATGGCATTATATCCCCCGCACAGCTAAAAGACTGGCAGCGCGACTGCATGACCGCGCGGCTCGCGATATTACAGGAGATTGATACCATCGCCGCAGAACATAAACTATCGGCCAATAAGGCCATAAAACGCTTTATTAATTTAATAGAGAAAAAACACCTTGCGCCGCATATCCAGCAGGCAATATCACAGGCAAATCATAGAGACGGATCAGAGAGGACACTCAGCTGGCAAACCATATATCGCTGGATGAAACTCCGCAGAGAATGCGGCGCTCTCGGGCTCGCACCGGAGGACACAGAGCAGCTCTATATACCGGCGTGGGCAGAGCGGTTTCTCTCTATATACAGAGTGCCGAGCAAGCCGTCCATTCCGCAGACACTTGAGCTTATGGGAGCAGATGCCCCGCCATACTGGCAGGCAGTGCGCTTCCTTAAAAAATACTCCCGTCTCGACATACAGCGGGGCCGGATGTCCGGCAGTGAATTGCGAAGTGTCAAGGGCTACACCATCAGAGACAAGAGCCATTTAATGCCGCTTGATGTAGTAGTGGCCGACGGGCATTCCTACAAGGCAAAAGTCGCGCACCCGGTCCACGGCAAGCCTTTTAACCCCGAGGTCGAGGGCATCATAGACGCTGCAACGCGCGTATGTATCGGCTGGTCCACCGGCCTGGCCGAGTCCTCTATGGTAGTGGCCGACGCCATCAGGCACGCTGTCACGGTCAATGAAAAGAAGGCCATTGGCGGACTGTTCGCCATCTTCTACAGCGACCAGGGCGCGGGCAACAAGGCGCATGCCATATCTGACGAACTGACCGGCATCCTCGCGCGGATCGGCGCGACACCAAAGACCGGCATCCCCGGCAATCCGCAGGGCCGGGGCATCATCGAAAAGGCGCAGTACTCCATCTGGATACGCGGGGCAAAACAGCTCCCGACCTTCACCGGCACCGGCATGGACAGCCTGTCATATAGAAAGACCATGAAGATCGTCGATAAGGACATCAAGGAAAAGGGGACATCCCGGCTGCTCATTTCATGGGGACAATTCCTTGAATACTGCGAGGAGACCGTAGCGGCATATAATAACCGCCCACATTCAGCCCTACCGAAGATAGTCGATGCGCAGAGTGGGTACCGCAGGCGTATGACCCCTATTGAAATGTGGAACAGGTACATCGAGACCGGCTGGAAGCCGATGCTCCTCGATCCGGCAGAGATTAAGGACCTCTTCCGCCCGCAGGTAAAATGCATCGCCCGCAATGCAATGGTCAGGGTATTCGGCAATACCTATTACAACAACCTCCTTGAGCACTATCACGGCGAGGAAGTGTTTGTGAATTACGACATACACGACCCGAAAGTCGTGTGGGTCAGAGACCAGCAGCAGCGGCTGATATGTGAGGCGATCTTTGAGGCAAATAAGCGGCAATTCTTCCCTGTATCGGTTATCGAGCAGGCGAGAGAGAAGAGATTAAAGGGCAGGATAAAGCGGCTTGAGAGCCAGATTGACGATGCAAAGATAGAGGCATATGGCATCGAGGAGATCACCATACCCGAGGAGGCATTGATCGTGCCGACAGATGCGATCGAAGATGTCACTTTAGATACGAGTGAAGATCAGATATTTGAGGAAGCCTGGCAGCGGTATGAATATTTAATGCAGCAGGCGGAGATATCCACGGACGACAGGCAATGGATTAAGGAATATATGACATCGAATGAATACAGGAGCATCTATGGAAAAGAGGAAGCAACAGGATAAAAAAAGGCTGCCGGTAAGAGCAGCCTGAATACAAAACATCATTCAGAGGGAGGATAACTTTTGAAAAGGGTATTTGTCAATACGGAGAATGTAAAGAGTTTTAAAGCGGCGATCAGTAGATTGCAGAGCAGGGAAGAACAAGTGCCTGGTATGGCACTAATATACGGGGAGCCGGGACTCGGCAAAACAAAGACCGTTGCCTCATGGTGCGCGCAGAATTGTAATAACTCGTTTTTCATCCGGACTAAGAAACTCATGACAGGCCGATGGCTCCTTGAGGAACTGGTCTCGGAACTTGGAGAGCAGGCCGATAAGCGGGTCGCGGATCTCTATAGACAAGCCAGGACTATCCTGATGGAGAGGCAATGCACGGTCTTTTTTGATGAGGTCGACTATCTGTGTCATGATGCGCGGGTCATCGAGACGCTGAGAGACTTACACGATGACACAGGCACTCCCATTGTAATGGTAGGGATGGCAGAGGCCGAGAAGAAGCTCTCCCGTTACAGACATCTCTATGACAGATTTTCAGAGGTAGTTAAATTCCAGGACCTCACCGAGATGGATGTCCGTACGATAGCAGACGAAATGTGCGACGTCAAAGTCAGCGACGATGCCACGCGATATATTCATTCACTGGGCGGACGTTTCCGAAAGATCGTAATCCAGCTATATCGATGTGAATCCATAGCAAAAAAGAACTCTCTAAAAGAAGTTACGGCCTCTCATATTCAGAACGGGAGGCGTAAATGAGGGATCTCAAAAAACCTACCGCGCAGGACATAATCTGGAAGACCATCCGTATTCTGAGAGACTTCACAATCCACGAAGTCGAGGCAACAGCAAAGCTGCCGTATAAGAGCATAAGCGTCTATATCGCTGCATTATCAAGAGCGGGATATATCCTCAAAGTCGGCCTCCGGAAAGACGGCTCCGGATCAGCCCCGCGCTCGAAGGTCTGGCGGATCGTGAAGAATACCGGGCCGAAGGCCCCAGTTTTGCGCCGCTGTCTGCTCGATCCGAATCTCAATACGCTCACGGAGGTGAAAGACTGTGTCCCAGTGGATTGAGATATTAAAAAAGGAAGTCAATGCAAAGGGGCCGAAGATTGTAGCTCAGGAACTCGGCATCAACCGAACTACGGTCGATCTCGTATGCCAGGACAAATACCAGGCGAGCACAGATAAAGTCATTGCGCGAGTGAAAAAAGTTTACGGCCATGACGGCAACGTCCTCTGTCCGGTGCTCGAAATAATCACCCCGCTGCGTTGCGCGGAGCTCTGGAACAAAGCAAAGAAGATCGGGATGAAGGCCAGTAACCCGGATACTTTAAAGCTCTATAAAACGTGTCTCAATTGCAGTGTAAGAAGGAATTAATAATGCAGAGCACAGAACACAGAACACAGAACACAGACCGGCGGGAAACCGGTATTACAAAGGCACAAATCAAGCTGATTCACACATTAAAAACGAAGCTCGGTTTATCAGACGACGACTACCGCCTACTTGTGCAGGGCATACATGGTTTTTCCTCGACCAGCAAAGACCTCACATACAACGAAGCATCGAAGCTGATCACGGACATGAAACGCATGGCACACAAGGCTGGTACATGGACCACGCGCCCGAAAAAATATGACAACCTCGGCCACCGTCCCGGCATGGCCTCACCCGCGCAGCTCCGCATGGTCGAGGTAATGTGGTCGCAGGTCTCATATACCCATGATCCGGCCACGAGAGAATCCGCATTGAGGAAATTCATCTTCCGGCAGTGCAAAAAATCAGCGATGGAGTTTTTAGAGGGACGGGATATATCGAAGCTGGTCAGATCAATGAAGGCCATGAAGGGGCAAAAACGATGACAGCGTCAAAGTCATGTAGGGGCGCGGTGCTCGCGCCCATTGGTTGTAAATTCTGCAGTGAGATAACCCACGCCGTGGAGGTCGTGGAGTACTGCGGCATAACAATAGAAATAAACACCTGCTGGTTTTGCGGCAGGAAACTGGAGGGAGAGAGATGAAATTAGCGACTGCGAGAGTATGCATTCAATGTGAAGAAATCTTTGATCACATCCGGACGCTGCAGGCAGGGACCGGGGATGCGAGAGTATGTCCATCCTGCCTGTCAAAATCGACAGTACTGCTGTCTAAATACGTGCAGACGATGGCGGACTTTGAAAAAAACGGCAGCTGCTGCGCAGCGGAGGTGCCCGCATGAATACAGAGAACACAGATCACAGAACACAGATCACAGACTATCACTTCTTAATTATCCTGCTCTGCATCCTGGCCGCATTCGGGGCCGGGATGATCATAGGCGGCAGGATCGGCGAACGGACGACAAAACAATATTACGAGGAGGGAGGCGATGATTACAGGATTAATAATAGGGCTGTTCATCGGGACCTGGGCGGGGATGCTGCTCATGGCAATATTCACGGCGCGGAGAGGACGGTGGTACGATGACATTAGGTGAGATTGAAAGACAGACAACCGAGTATGCGATCGCAAAACGCGAACTCGACGAGTTGGTCGCAGAGATCAGCGAGAGGACAGAGGCGCTCAAGAGGGAATTCACCCCGAAATTAAAATCAGTCATGGGTAAGATAGCCCGGAAACACGAGACGCTTTATCGCTCCATCGCCGACAACACGGACCTCTTTGAAAAGCCGCGTACTCAGATATTTGAGGGCATCAAAGTCGGACTGATGAAGGGCAAGGGTAAGCTCTTTGTTGAAGATGAAGAGCTTACGATCAAGTTGATCAAAAAACACATGCCCGAGCAGGAAGAATACCTCATACATACAAAGTATGAGCTGATAAAATCAGCGATCAAAAAGCTTACGGATAAAGAGCAAGACAAGATCAACGTCGCCATCATCGATAAAGACGATCGCATCGTCATCGAGTCGATCGATACGACCGTGCAGAAGATACTCAACTCGCTTATCAAAGTGCAGATCGAGGGGCTGAGCGAGGAGTATAAAGAGGAGGCGGCATGAGACTGAAAAAGAATCAGGTGCTGCTAAAGATCGCATTCATTTCGGCCAAGATGGAAATCGACCTGCAGAAAATTAATAAATTAAAACTCAAGAGTTTGATCGATATAATGATGAATGCAGATTTTAAATCAGACAATGTGGCGAATAAGTTAGTTACAAAGTTTTTACAGAAGGAGGCGGCGTGAAAGAGGGATGGGTAAGAATCGAGCCTCTGGGCAGACGTCCGAAGTGGCATTATTTTATCGAGGGCCTACGGTATTCACTATGCGGGACGGCTTATGATCCCAACCCGCATACTTACGAAATGCGGCATATCACTGAGGGAGGGAATTGTTTATCGTGCATGAAGAAAATAAAAATCAGAAAGGAGATGGTATGAAAAACATACTAAACATTTGTGCAGTACTGCTGGCGATTTTATCGCCGGTGATAGTTGGTGCGATGGAGGTCACTGTTAACGGGGTCAGCGTAACGCTCGACTATGAAGAGCCGACGACAAACGCGGATCTAACATCTGCCTTAACAGACCTCGATCATACGAGCATCTATTACGACCTGGGCAGCGGATTTGTAGAGGCCGACCGGATACCCGCAACCTCAGCAACCGGAGGCGGACATATCACCGCAGGGATAACCGTCCCGGCGATGGAAGGGCAGGAAAAGGACGTGCGTTTCAAGACGACTGCGACGGACAACAGCGGCAATGAAAGCGCCGACAGCAACATCGTTACAAAACGTATAGACCGGTTGGCCCCTGCAGCGCCTAAATGATTTTATTGTAGGGTCCCGGCACGCCGGGGCCTTGCAATAAGATCATGATCACGAAAAAAGAATTAATGAAATATTCAAAAGAGACGCTCGCGGACTGTCTCGAAATAGCAGGCTTTCTTGTCAGTAAAAAACTGCTGGATGATCTGGAACTCAGGAACCAGATTAATTACCAGACGAAGAGAGAAGAAGCATTGAGAAACAAAGCCACAGCGGGGAATCAGACACTGAAGAAATTAAAAGGACCTAAGATGATGAAGGCGTTATCAGTCCAGGCCAAATTAATAATAGAGCATAAAAAGTGCATTGATATCTTAGATAAGCTTGCAGTGAAGGCGAGGAAATATAATGAACAGCATGGATAACATTTATTGAGATTATGAGCTTAGGATTCGGATTAGAAGGTTTAAATAATTTATTCAGCGGCGACGGGATCGCGCCGGTGTTTAGCGCGTCCGAGATGTCAATATTGAAGCACCGCGCGGACGAAGCGAAGGTTGTATATATTCCCAATAAAGCTATGAATAAAGCACCCTACGCGGTAAAGGCGTACAACATGGCTCTCTCGTACAAACGCAGGGAAATTATATGGGAGAACATGAATAAAAACCAGCGGGAATTTATTATCCGGATCAAGGACGGGCTGAAATGACAAAGTTTAAAAAGCGAGTCCGGAGACGCATTGAGATATGTAACAGGCATATTATTGATTGTATAGGTAAGCGGCCAGCGGGACTCTGGGGAATATCCGTTGACAATGACGTCTGGGCGCTGAGATATCAAGCCTGGATGGAGGCGTCAATGAAGATTGTTCGACTTAATTATGCGGTATATGAGTTTATGAGATGAGTCCTTTTATTCAGTTCACATGCGGCTGCATCGAAGGCCCGGCACCGGCAGAGAAGTGCTGGCAGCACGGCCAGCCGGTAAGGGGTGCGTTTACGGGCGTTAAGAATATCCCGCAGCGCGGGGTAGCACAGTATCTCGATTGCGTGATGGGCAGGCCAATAAAAATATGGATATCAAACAATCTGTGCGACGGGGCGAGTATCTGCCCGAGTAAATATGATTGTCAGCACAAGAAGCCACGGAGACAGGAGAAATTATTATGAGCGATTGTAAATCATCATGTAAGTGCGGTGCGGATCTCCCGCCTCATTATCACCCCCCTGTATCCCCCCTTAGTAAGGGGGGAATTAAAGAGGGGTCGCAGATAATATTATTCTGCGGTCTGCACTGCACAAAACGGAAGGACTGCGGACAATACGCCGTCCTGAAGGAAAATGGACCAGATAACGTTTGACTTTGAACTGAACCGGGAAGAACGAATGATCATAGATATACTACAGACCTGCAAAGGCAAAGAAGCCGCGATACTCGGGGCAAAAATAGCCGACCTCACCGGCATAACATATGTTGAGGTCAGACAGACGATCAGCCACCTGGTCAATGAGCACCACTGCCGGATAGCCTCATGCTCCCGAGGCTATTATGTCCCCATGACTCCGGATGAAGTTGACGCTGCATATAAAAGCATGCGCCACCGGGGGATATCAATACTCGTCCGAGCTGCGAATCTGCAAAAGATATCGCTCGAAGAAGTTTATCAACAGGGGAAGCTTGAATTTGAAGGGGGATTAAATGTTCTTTAATTGGCCCTTTAAAAAACGCAAGACAACCGGGAAGGTAACTCCTCCGACGCCGTGGCCGGAGACTCCAGATGCTGATCCTACATGGGATGCCTTCCGCCGGGCGGACGGGGATTGGTGCTGTAAGGTTTTTCAGCGGATGATTAAAGACGGAGTACCGCACATAACTGTCCAGACGCCGGAGAGGGACGTGATTGTGATGGCGATTAGATATTGTCCGAGGTGTGGGAGGAAGTTGTAAATATGTCGAGCAAAAGACGACTACGAAGGAAGGAATGTGAAAGCAAGAAAAAATATTTGACGCTTGATCATGCTTACTCTCATGTTCGGCTGTTAAAAAAGAAGGGCGACATTGTTAAGCCCTATAAATGCAGTTTTTGTGGAGCATGGCACTTGGGTCATCAGCGTATGAAGGCGATGGGGATAACTAATACATGGAAGCACATAGCGAGATAACATCTGGATGAGGGATGCCCGAAGACAGCAAATGAATAATATCAACAATAAAACATCAATAGCAGTGGAATGCCGGAAACAAGACCTGTGCAGGGCATTCCTCTCGATCTATTGGTTATCCTTTTTTTGGAGGTAGACAGTGATAGCTATTAAAAAGAGCCAGACAGCAGACACAAGATCGTGTGACTTTTCAACGGTCACAAAGGAACAACTTGAGGCAAGCAGTTATCAGCATATAGGTGACGTGAATAAGGGAATATTCTTCTTCAAGACCTTACTTACTGATGCCGGTTCAAAACATGATAACGATAAAATAACAAAGCTTGACCATTTCCATGCTGACTTTATCACAGGATTCCAGCAGACAGGCTGGTGGGACAATCACCGGAAGATAACACGGCACCATCTAACCGCCGAGGACGGGATCCCCGAAGATGTGAATCTCATTGACGTGCTGGAAATGATAGCAGATTGCGTTATGGCTGGCATGGGCAGAACCGGGAGTGTCTACCCTCTAACCATCAATCCTGACGTGTTGAAACGTGCAGTAGATAACACAATGGAGTTATTAAAAAGCCAGATAGTCGTAGAAGGATAACAAAGAATTGAGGGAACCAGACCATGAAGGATAACTGTATACCTAAGAAGGATACGCAAACCCGACACGTCGGCAACGCTAAAAATGCGCCCTCTGGTCTGGTTTCCTCTCCAATGTCTGGTTATATGAACAAATCTCCATATGCAGTAACGTACATCTGTGAAAAGTGTGGAGAGCCATATACCTGCAACGAGTGGGATGTAATACAGGTCTTGAATCAATATGGCTTTGGCTTCTCTGGAACCGACACGGTAAAACTGTGCCTCGATTGTTTCGAGGGAATGTGTCTCTGGTGGGAAGCATATTTTGATGACCCAGAAAATCAAGCCGAGTTTAAATTTATCATGGACATGGGGTTACACATATAACACACAAGTTGAGTGACGAGGCGCATGAAAAATAATAACTGGCATAAAGGCGATTTGAGCGTGAACGGGATGCACAGGCAGAAAAGTGACCTGTGCGACTCGTTCAGCTCGAACGCTTTGTTATACACGGCCTTCTTTATCAGCCACTTGACAGCCCTGGCGCTTTCGTTATATTCTGAAAGCGTTCAGTGTTTGAGGGCCATCCCTCCGGCCATCGTGGTAACACGGAAAGCGAGGTGTTTTAGTTTTTACGGGCTAAGTCAGCCCGAGTGTTCCACTAACCGCGAGGCGTGGACGGCTCTCAAACGCCGGAACAGCACTCGGGTCATTTTTTTGCCCGGTAATGTTCAAAGTTTGAGGAGGTATGTCATGTGCATACACAAGCCTGAAATCCGTCCGGGTCTCGGAGGGATAATTGATCACATCGATGTAATCAACGAAGTTAAGGATAAACTCACGCCTATCTTTTCCATGATAATCTTTGCGGAGGAGCTTAACCCTCTTTGCGGAGAACTGCTTACCAATAAAGACTTGAGCTATCTCGGACTGCTTATGCGGGATATGCTCGATGAAGCATGGAAAGCGACAGACGGAATATATGAAATTTTTAAGAAGGAGGTAAAAGCATGAAAGAGATAACGACAATGAACAAAGAGACAGTTCCGATTCTTCTTCTGAGAGACAATGAGTATGAGGTTTACGGGTACAGGCAGCAGCTTTGCTGTGAAACCGAATACTTAGGTAGGGCACTGGAATATAAGAACCCGGCAGCGAGATTGAGAGAACTAAAAAGCGACAATCTGGACATGTTTGAGGGCCATGTTTTCCCCGTAAATATGGCCGAGGTTTCGTCGGTTTCAAACCTACGAAACCCCAAGGGCGGAAGACCCTCAAATTTGTGGGATGAAGATGCGATTGTGGCCGCCTTCATGCTGGCTAAAAAACCCTCTGTTAAGCGGCGCGGACAGAAACTAATTGCCCGTCTCCGCAAGATGCACGACCAGAAGTTTATCATGACGCAGACCCAGCACGAAAACTACTGGTTCGGCGGCGCGCGCCGGACGCACTGGAAGGAAGTCCGTGAGCGTGCCCTGAAAGGTGAAAGCTACAGGGACATTGCAGATGCCATGCAGATAAAACGCGACCGGGTATCAAGGGCGGTAAGGTCAATGAGCAGGGTCGGACTGATAGACCCGCATGAAATCGCCGAAGTCCAGAAGGGGCCTGCGAGCAAGGCAGCGCGTGAGTTGGCTATGACATGGGGACAGCCGACGCTGTTTGATTATTTACAGGAGGGCACCGATGAAAAAAGAAACCACATGTGAACGAAAAGACCGGGAAGCTATAGAGTGGATTGAAAAAGAGGCCGCGAAGTTTGAACAAATGACCCCTGCGGAGAAAGAAGAAGAGCTGCGCTTTCGGCAGAAGATGTCGATGAGGATGCCGGAGGCTTATCAGGAGTTGGAACGGCAGCTTGAAGAAATGGAAGAAGAGGGCGAAGCGGTGATTCGTTTTCTTGCGGCAATGGCGTTCAAGTATCCCGTCACCAAAGAGGATATACTTGCTTTTCTCAAAGAACGGGGCAACGAGCATTTCTACACGGCTCTGCAAAAGGCGCACTAAAGGTAAAGACGTAAACAATACGGGGAGGGCGTGAACCCTCCCCGTGTATAACACACAAGTTGAGTGACGAGGCGCATGAAACATAACAGCAAGCATAAAGACGATTTGAGGGTGAACGGGATGCACAGGCAGAAAAGTGTCCTGTGCGACTCGTTCTACTCGAACGCTTTGTTATACACGGCCTTCTTCCGCAGCCACTTGACAGCCCTGGCGCTTTCGTTATATTCTGAAAGCGTTCAGTCTGTAAGGGCCCTCTCTGGCCTCCGCAGGAATGCGGATAGGAGGTTTTTAGTTTTAGGGCTAAGTCAGCCCGAGTGTTCCACTAACCGCGAGGCGTGGACGGTACCTAAAGGCCGGAACAACACTCGGGTCTTTTTATTGCCCGGTAATGTTCAAACTTTTAGGAGGTGCTTTATGAGCACAGAATTCCGCTGGTACCAACCGCAAACACCAAGAGAGGCCGCAGACGCTATTGAAAACGTCAAGGCTATTGTCCGCTTTCTCTGTGACAACCTCACGCAGGAAGGATTTAAGCCCGGTTATTCGTACTCACTGACAGAAGAAGGCGTAAATGGGCTTTATCAAATCTATAGTCTTATCGAGGATGTCCTCGATGTTTCAAACACCATATTAGTAAAGGAGGTAAGAGCATGAAAGAGATCACGACAATGCCGGTGAAAGTGTCAAACGGCAACAAAGCGATTGAAGTCTATGAATATGAAGGCGGCTTCTGTATGACTACGGAGTTTATCGGGAGATGCCTTGGTTATGCCCATCCCGGACAAAGCATGAGGAAGCTTTTTAACCGCAATAAAGCCGCCCTTGAACCCCATAGGTTTAGCGTCACAGTGACGCGAAACCCCCAAGGCGGAAGACCCTCGGATTTTTATGATGCAAAGGGCTGCTTAAAGGCAGCAGCTGCAGCCGGATCGTCTCAGGCTAAGAAGTTTCATGACCGGCTTGTTGACAAGTTCGCCGAACTGGAAGCTAAGCGAATAGAGCGGATCGAGGCATATTGGTTTGCAGAGAACCGCCGTCCATGGTGGCCGGAGGTCAGAGAACGAATAATGACAGGTGAGAACTTTCGGCAGATCGCCGAGGCTATGGGACGGAGTACGGCAAGCGTAAGAAATGCCGTTCGCCGAATGATTGAGATAGGTATCCTCCAGCCGTTGAGAGCTGCGCAAGCCCTGATTGGTACAACAAGGAAGACCGTTATCCGGTACGGTCGTAAATATATTAAAGATGATCGGCAGCTCTTTCTTTTTGATGAGCCGCAGACAACCTAAAGACGTAAACCACAAGGGGAGGGCGTGAACCCTCCCCGTGTATAACAACAGAATATACAAAGCACGCAAGGTGTAAATGTTTAAAAAGCGAACTAACTACAGCCCAAAATTAAAAGCAATGCGCGAAGCAAAGGAGCAGATCCGGCTCAATGGGCCTGCTCCGGATTATCCTCCGGCGCTGCCTCATCTGCGCAGGGAGATCATCGTCAGGGATTATGATTTCGGCCTGGTCGAGCACCGCATTCTCTGCTATGAGTGCGGCAGGATCGATTGTTACCGCGTCGAGCTGGATGGTCGGCCCTGGCTGACAAAGCGCGTAGGTTGGGCGCGGCTTCTCCGGGAAGGGCTGGGGAAATTATTTTTGAGGGTGAAGGCAACATGAACTGGCTCGACGACCTTAAACCGGAAGAGCTCCCTCCTCACTATCAGGAGATGGTGTCAATAATCGGGCTGGAGGCGACAATGAAGCTGGCGGAGCATTTCTCCAAACAGCCTTTTTACTTTACCGGCCTCGATGAGCTGGTCAGGAAAAAGAAAGAAGATTACATCCGAAAAAACTTCACCGGCAGCAATCATAATGCCCTTGCACGCGCGACCGGATACGGCAGGCGATGGGTCTATGCCATACTCAGTGCTACGCCGGATGATCGGCAGGCCGACCTATTCATAGGGAAAAACTTTTAATTGCTTTTTAATAGACTCTTCTGATACCCTTTAAAAATCCTCAATTGTAAATCCCCTGTTATTTCGTGCACCACTGCACCGGACACCTGCGCCTGCACTCCATTAAACTCAATCCATGCTCATAATATTCAACGAGTTTCAACCTCCAGTCTCGATGCCCCGCCCGTCCAGCGGGGCATCCCCTTTTGATAACGCCGAGGGCAGGCAACCAGCCGCACGCCCGATATCCATTGCACACGTAGGGGCGTATTGCAATACGCCCCTACAATTTAGAGATCCACGATGACCCCCTACGAAAAAGCATACTCCGAGACGATGCATATTGAGGGCCTATACTCTGATGACCCGAACGATTTCGGCGGCGAGACGTACAAGGGCATTGCTCGCAAAAAGAACCCCGACTGGCATGGCTGGGCGTTTATTGATGAAGCCAAGACAAAGCCCGGATTCCCGGAATCTCTCAAGAACAACGCGCTGATCGAAGAGCTTGTGAAAGATTTTTATAAGGCACATTTCTGGAATCTCGTATGGGGCGACCGCGTATCTGACCTCTCATGCGATGTTGCGGCAGAGATGTTCGACACCGCCGTAAATCAAGGTCCTTACTGGGCCGTGGTCTACCTGCAGCAGTCCCTCAATCTGCTGAATCGCAACGCGACATTATATCCCGACCTCGTCGTGGACGGGGTAATCGGGCAGAAATCAATATCGGCATTGCAGACATATCTGAGACGAGATCCTGCACAGATGCTATTGCTCTGGATGAATATCATGCAGGGCGCACGCTACGCAGAGATCATGAAAAAAAGCCCGACGCAGGAAGGGTATGCACGCGGCTGGGCCAAGAGAATCAAATTAATAAAATCATAATGGGAGGGCAAATGGACAGTAAAAATATTCTGCAATCAAAAACATTCTGGGTTAATATCATCGCAGTGCTCGCCATGCTGGCGCAGACGCAGACCGGCTTTATAATCGAGCCCGAGGCACAGGCGGCAATACTCAGTGTAATCAATATTATTCTCCGGTTTGTAACTAAGTCTCCGGTAGTGTGGGGTAGCGATTCAAACAGTTCAAGCGGCTCAAGCGGGCTAAACAGTTTAGGCGCATGCCTATTGGCCGTTATGCTGCTGGTGTCCTGCACCTCCCTCAATTCCAACGTTTACAAATACACCGAGGCCACCAAGGTCACCGCCGAGGGGATCGCCCGGATCGCCATCAATATGCACAAGGCCGGGACGCTCGATGACAAAAACTATCTGAAGGTCAAGGACACATATGAGCGCGCCCGGAAGGCCAGCGACGCCGCTATATTTGCGATGCAGGCCGCCCTTGAGGTCGGGCAGGATCCGCGCAGCTCCGAAAACTATAATCTGGCTCTCGATGAGTCCGTTAAGCTGTTCACAAAGCTCATCGACCTGGCCGTTGATCTCAAACTCATTCAGGGAGGTGGACAATGACACCTGCAGTCCAGGCGCTTAATATTCTGGTAACAGCATTACCGTCACTGATCAATATGGTTGCGCATTACGAGGAGATCGCCTCCCGTCCGGACACTCCTCCGGAGGATAAAGAAAAGGCAAAGGCCCTCCTGGAATCCATGCGCTGGAAATCATTTGATGAGCTGGAGAAAGAGGCGGCGGGCGAATGAGCGAGCTGGCTATCGCGCTGAAAGACTTTGCACTCGTCCTGCAGACGCTCGGTCCCTGGGGGATAGTATTTTTTTTATGGTGGGATGGCAAGAAAGAATCAAAAAAATGGGAAGAGCGGCATCAGGCCGTCGTGAAAATGTATGAGAACAACATCGAACTGGTGAAATCGTATGAAAATCTCTCTTGTGATCAACAAGGAATGATCACTATGAATACTGCCGCAATTACTGAACTTACAACCATCATAAAAGAGAGGATTAAATGAGCACGGAAGACTTGATTAAACAGGGGTTAATAGGACAGAGGAAACAAGCACGTTTAAGATCGGTCATTGACGGCAAGGCCGCGTTGCAGGCCCTGCTCAATGAAGCTGTCAGCTCAAAGATTAAGCCCCTTGAGGAGATTAACGTGGATGCTCTGCAATCCCATCTCGATCAACTGCGCGCGAAAAAAGAGGAGTGCGTGAAACTCGTGCAGGAAATAAAGGATCTGGAATAGTGGGAAGGCATACCCGCAGACATGGGAAAATCCACGAACTGCCCGAGGACATCCGGCGGCAGGTCAATGCGCTCCTGCTCGAACCAACCGTCACGTATGCCGACATCGTAAATTTCCTGAAGGAAAATAAGCACGAGGTCTCTGACTCTGCGGTCGGAAGATACGCTGACTGGTTTAACGAATGGCGCGAGACCGAGATCCTCCGGGACCAGGCCGCACTTATCGCCTCAGACCCTGCCACAGCGCTTGATCTCGAGAAGATGACCGCCACTATGGCGACGACCCGTTTTGCATACGCGATGAAAAAAGAGGGCTTCGATATTACCGAGCACCCGAAGCTCATAGACGCATTTGCAAAGATGCAGGCGAGCAGCGTGAAGCGTGAGCAGTGGATCAATAATATTAAAATCAAGGCCGAAAAGGCCGCTAATACCATAGAGAAAAAATTCGCAAAGCAATTCTCTCCGGACACCCTCAAATATATCAAGGAGGTCATTTATGGCCTCGCTACGTAGATTTTTATTTACATGTCTATTATCTGCGGGACTATGTCTTTTCATCGGTCCAGTCGACGCGCTTGCGTCACCTGCACCAACGACCGGCAAAAACAAGAGCACCGCAATAATTAATCAGTCGCCTCAAAACGCTATCACATCTCAATCTACCATTTCGCCTCTGATTAAATTGACCGAGTATCAGCGTCGCTGGGTCCAGGACCAGTCGCGTTTCAAAATCGGCAAGTGGTCACGTCAGGCGGGGAAGTCATTTGCAACCTCGCTCGAGGCAGTGCTGGACTGTTTCGAGCATAAGACTAAGTGGGTATTCCTGAGCGCCGGTGAGCGCCAGTCTAAAGAACTCATGGCAACAGCGGCCATGCATGCCAGGGCCATCAATATCGCCATTGAAGAAGTCGAGGGTACATATAAGGACGAAGCCGGGACTGAGTATAAGCAGCTCGAAATCGTATTCCCCAACGGTTCCCGCATCGTCGGCCTTCCGGCCAACCCGAATACGGCCCGAGGTCACAGTGCAAATATACTACTGGATGAATTTGCATTCCATAAAGACTCCCGCGCCATATGGAGATCATTATTCCCGACGGTCACTCGCGGATACAAAATCCGGATCATCTCAACCCCCCAGGGGAAGAAAAATAAATTTTACGAACTCTGGACCGCGAAGACATTACAGATGTGGGACGGGCTCGAATATGAGCACAAGGGAGAGCGCGGCGGCTGGTCAAAGCATAACTGCACGATTAATGACGCCGTATCGATGGGACTTGCGCTGCTGGATGAAGAAGGCAAGCCTTGCGAGGCCGAAGATCTCCGCCTCGCACTCAATGATGATGAAGCCTGGCATCAGGAGTACCTGGTCGAATTCCTCGACGAGACAACCGCCTGGCTGCCCTATGACTTAATTGAGACGGTCGAAGACCAGCGGATTATTGCGGAGCCGTCATGGGTTGAGGATCTGATAGCCGCAGCGGCAGAGCACCACTCGCAATATAAACACCTGAAGGTACCGCCCGCATTTAATGCAAGCCCGATACTCTCAGAAGTGCCTTTTACCGGTGATTTATATGCCGGATTCGACGTAGCGCGTCATCGCGATCTCTCGGTGATCTGGCTTGATGAGGAACGCGAGGGGATAGCCTGGAACCGCGCGGCGATTTCTCTTAAGAAACAACCCTTCGGCGTGCAGAAGCGTGTATTACATTCACTGCTCGAATTGCCGACGATGCGCAGGTGCTGCATTGATAAGACTGGCATCGGCGAGCAGATAGCAGAGGAATCGGTCGAGAGGTTCAGCTCAAAGGTCGAGCCGATTGATTTCAGCGCGGCCAGCAAAGAGGTCCTTGCAACCGGCATTAAAAAGTCCTTTGAAGACCAGAAAGACCGGATCCCGGCAGACCACACGATCAGGCAGAGCCTGCACAGCGTGAAAAAGACCGCGACCGGCACCGGGCATTTCCGCTTTGACGCGGACCGCACCGAGCAGATCGGTCACGCCGATCATTTCTGGGCAAAGGCGCTGGCAGTGCAGGCGCGGTCGAAACCGGTTGCTCCGATCGAATTCCAGTCAACCGGCAGAAAACGCGAATCAACCAAAATGGCGGGGTATATGAGATGAAAAATTGCAAGACCGGAAATCGCGCACAATCGACGATTCCAGTTAAGAAGGCTGTGAGATAGCCATGTTGAGGGCTGAGGCGTTTTTTGATGAGTTTAGAAGGGTCAGTGAGGCTATAAGGGGCTGTAATTTTAAAGCGGTGACCCCGCAAAAAGGGAATTTTTAGCATGAGCGACGAAAACAACGAGATTGACGACAGCAAAAAGCCGGTAACGGACGAGATCGCCACGGTCGAAAAAGACATCTATATGGATTACATCGGCAGGACGCTGATCAATCCGGACAAGACGTTAAAGACCGAGGGCGGCGGCAAAGGGATCGAGTTATACGAGGACCTCCTGCGCGATCCGGAGATCCGGCAGGCCATGCAGACGCGGAGGCTTGCGGTCGTCGGCAGGGAATGGGAGATCATACCGGGATCAGAAAAGGCCACGGACATAAAAATTGCCGACTATGTAAAGGAGGTGTTGCTCTCCTGCAATTTTGACAATGGCAGGAAGGCCCTCCTCTCGGCAATTGTCCTCGGGTATAAGCCCGCTGAAATCATGTGGGAGTATTCCGAGGGTAGCATCTGGATCAACCGCTTTATCGGCAAGCCGTCACGGCGGTTCACCTTTGACATGGACAATAACCTCCGATTGATCACGCTCAAGAATATGATCGAAGGCGAGGCAGTACCGTCCCGGAAGTTCCAGGTCTTTGCGTGGGGTTCTGAAAACGGATCACCATTTGGCTATGGACTCGGCAGCTCCCTCTACTGGATGGACTGGTTCGCAAAGAACACGCTTAAGTTCTGGCTGATATTTGCGGACAAGTTCGGTCAGCCGACCGCAGTCGGGAAATATCCGACCGGCGCGACGACAGAACAGCAGGGTAAATTGTTAGACGCTATCGATACGATCCAGACAGAAGCTGCTATAGCTATCCCGGAGAATATGATAATCGAATTACTCGAGGCAGCCCGCACAGGATCGATGGACACCTATGAGCGCCTCTGCAATTACCTCGACAAGAAAAAGACCAAGCTCATCCTCGGGCAGACCCTTACATCTGATGTCGGAGAAAAGGGCAGCTATGCCGCGTCAAAGACACATGAGGAAGTCCGGCAGGACTTTATAACGGCGGACGCAGATGAACTCTGCGAATCGCTCAACGACCAAGTCATCAAGTGGCTGGTCGATTACAACTTCCCAAATGTCAAGCGATACCCGAGGATCTGGATCCGCACAGAGGATGAAGAGGACCTGAAGCCTCTGGCCGAGCGTGACAAACTGCTTGTCGACATGGGAGTACCGATCACGAAGAAATATTTTTACGACACGTACGGCATTCCGGAGCCGCAGGCTGGGGAAGAAATAGTCAGCGGTCAGCAAACAGCGGACGTAGGGGCGAGGGCTTCTCGCCCTAAAAATGGGAACGGCGAATTCGCAGAGGACAAAACCTTCCCCGACCAGATAGCCATTGACAACCTCATCGACTCAATCACCCCGGAGCAATTACAGGAGCAGCTAAACGGCGTTTTAAAGCCTGTTATAGACCTTATTAAAACCGGCGAATCATACGGGGCGATCATGGAAAAGCTCTCGACATCATATCCGGAAATGGACTCCGACGCGGTTGAGCAGATGCTCAGCAGGGCAATATTTATCTCGGAATTATGGGGGAGGATCAATGTCTGATAATATCCTTCTCAATGCATTTAATCTCCCTCCGGAGGCGGCGATCGAATACCTCCGCAAGAAGGGCTATGAAGTCTCATGGGACTGGCAGGACCTCTGGCAGGCAGCGCAGGCCAGGGCATTTACCGTTGCCAAGGCGATGAGGCAGGACATTTTAATCGATATCAGGGACATGGTGCAAAAGGCCCTCAATGAAGGGATCACATTTCAGCAATTTCAAAAAGAGCTGGTCCCGCTTCTCAAGGCAAAAGGCTGGTGGGGCAAGATGCTGGCCGGAGACGTGCCCGGATTCGATCCGGCGACCGGTGGTGATCCGGACAAGCTCGTGCAGCTCGGCTCTCCCTGGAGGCTCAAGACTATCTATCGCACAAACCTGCAGGTCGCATATATGGCAGGCCGTGAGCAGGGGATGGAAGAGGTCGCCAAGGCGCGGCCTTACTGGCAGTACATCGCAGTCCTGGACAGCAGGACACGGCCAGCTCACCGGGCTATGCATGGGAAGATATTCCGGTGGAATGATCCCTTCTGGGACAAATTCTATCCGCCCAATGACTGGGGCTGCCGCTGCAGGGTACGGAGCCTGTCAGAGCGCGAGATGGAGCGCGACGGCCTTGAGCCCGAGTACTCTACAGGTAAGATCAGCACTAAGGAAATCGTCGCCGACAAAAAGACCGGCGAGCTATCAACGATATCGACATACCGCGATCCGGCAACGGGTGACAGATTAACAACCGGGCCCGGATGGGATTACAACCCCGGAAGGGCGAGTTGGAGCAAGGCATCATGATCACATTAAGAGTTAATGACAGCAAAGTAGTTGCCCTCCTCGGGGAACTGGCATCGAGGGCAAAAACCCCTCGCCCGGTCATGAGCGAGATAGGGGATATTGTCATATCGTCCATTGAGAAAAATATCCAGGTCGGAGGTCGGTACTCCACTCCCGATTCGTGGAAGGGCGGATCACGTAAGTGGAAGGGCCTCTCCTCCGCCACGATAAAGCAGCGCACGAAAAAGGGCTACTGGCCCGGAAAGATATTGCAGCAGACCGGCCAGCTCGCAGGCTCTCTGTCAAAGAGGGTCACTAATAATTCCGTAATCGTCGGAACAAATAAAGTTTATGGAGCGGTCCATCAATTCGGCATTGGGCGGAGATCTTCATTAAGGTCCCGCAGGGTAATGCCCGCTATCCCGGCCCGTCCGTGGATCGTCGTGCAGGATGAGGACCTGACCGAGATGGGACATGCCATCACCGCATACCTGATGAAAGGAGTCAAATGAAAGACTGGATCCCAATATTCAAAACCGGCACACACACAGACTCTGCCGGTAATACAAAAGACTGGACAGAGCAGGACCTCGATAATATCGTCCAGAAGTTCAGCCCGCAGATCGGCGCGCCGCTTGTTATCGGCCATCCGAAAGACAATGCCCCGGCATACGGCTGGGTCGAGGGACTGAAGCGCGTCGGCCAGATGCTCTATTACAAACCGATGCAGGTCATCGAGGAGTTTAAGGAGATGATCAATAAAGGACTGTTCAAAAAACGGTCGATATCCCTTTACCCGGACGGCACGCTCCGGCATATCGGATACCTGGGCGCAATGCCTCCGGCAGTAAAGGGACTCCCGGACCATACATTCATGGCAGAGGAAGACGCGGCGACGTATGAATTCTCGGAATACCGCATGACCATGCTGGGCGGCATGTTCCAGCGGCTACGTGACTTCCTGATAGAAAAATTCGGTACCGAGGCGGCTGACAGGATCGTCTCGGCTTATGAAATAGATGAACTGAAGAGAGATGATTCAGTTACAAACGATAACCTTATGCCTGCATATAGCGGGAAAGGAAAGGAGGACATAACTATGAGTTTTATTGACAAACTCAAAAACCTCATGAAGTCCGAAGGCATGGATGTATCAGATATCCCTGCCGGGAAGAGCTTCACAGAGGCAGAAGTAAAAGAGATGGTGACGCAGGCCGTGCAGAAAGCAACTGCGGATTTCACCGAAGCAACAAAGAAAAAGGAGACGGAGTTCAGCGAAAAGGAAACCGCCCTCAAGCAGAGAGAGGACGCCCTGAAAAAACAGGAGACCGAAAGCAAGAAAAAGGCCGTCACGGAATTCTGCGAGGACCTGAAAAAGCAGGGCAAGCTCATCCCCGCGATGGACAATCTGGGCATGGGACTGACCGAGTTCATGCATCAGATAGCCACCATCGAGACGACCATCGAATTCGGCGAGGGCGCTGACAAGAAAAAGCAGACCCCGCTGGAGTTCATGCAGGATTTCCTCACCGCACTGCCGAAGCAGATAGAGTTCGGCGAGGTGGCGAAGAGGAGCACCGACACGGCCCCTGCCGGTGGTAACGCTGGGGAGAAGATCGAAGCCCTCGTGCAGCAGCGCATGAAGGAAAACAAGGAACTGAATTACACCCAGGCATTCGCCGAGGTGCAGAAAGAATATCCGGAGCTCACAGCAGAATACGCTGAGGAGATGAGAGGAGGTAATTAAGAATGGCAACGGAAAATAAAATACTCGATCTGAGTTTTGAGGCAGCCGAGGACCTCAGCAGTGATCAGTACACATTTGTCGTACTGACCTCAGCAGGGAAAGTCAGACGCCCGGACAGCGAAACGGAGGTCTGTCTTGGCATCCTGCAGAACGCCCCTGCATCAGGAGAGGCAGCGGCAGTGAGGATATCGGGAGTAAGCAAGCTTGCAGTAAACGATGCTATCGGCATAGGCACGTTTATCATGCAGGAATATGTCAGCGCAACAGACGCAGGCAAGGGTAAGACCTCTGCCGGGGCACCCGCATACTCACGGGCAGTCGCGATTGAAGCGTCGGCTGCTGAGGATGACGTGATCGCGGTGCTTTTAACCAGCACCTTCCCGGCTATTAATGATGCAGTCGCGCGTGTATCGACCGTGACCACAAAGACGACTGCCGGAGCAGTGACTTATACGGCGGCAGAGCTGATCGGCGGATTGATACTGAGGGATCCAAATGGCGGAGCGCGGTCGGATGTTACCCCGACAGCGGCGCTTATTGTGGCCGGGATTGCCGGAGCAATAGCTTCATCGTCATTTGAATTCACGATCAGAAACACCGCTGACGCGGCAGAAACGATCACCGTCACTGCAGGGGTCGGCGTAACACTGAGCGGCACCATGACTATTGCACAGAATAACAGCAAGAGATTTCTTGCGGTTGTCGATGATGCCGGATCAGGCAGTGAGGCTGTAACGATTTACAGTCTCGGCACTGTAGTCCACTAATTACTAAAATCAGCAGGGGGGCGAATCGCCCCCCTGCATTGAAAGGAGGATTTAAAAATGCCACAACCCAATGTACGAGAATTAATCATAGCCGGACCTCTGGCGAATGTGAGTATCGCATACCGGAATCAGAGTTATGTAGCAGACCGGGCATTCCCTATTATCGACGGGGTCGCGCCTGATGCAAAAATAGCGAGATACCTGAAGGGGGCATGGTTCCGTGATGAGGCGGCAGTAAGGGCTCCCGGTACACGCGCAAACAGAGGCGGATATCCGGTCGATTATTTAGACCTGTCAGTCAAAGAATACGCCTTTGCAAAAGAGGTAACTGACGAAGACAGGGACGCTGTAAAGGCCCAGGGCGCTCCTCCGTTGAGCCCTGACCAGGATGCGATCGAATTCGCAACTGATAAAGTCGACCTGAAAAAGGAGCGTCGCGTGGCCCAGTTGATACTGGGAGGCACCTGGTCAGGAGTTGCAGGGGAAGATGCGGGCGGTTTATGGGCTGCCGGTTCGGGGAATACATTCCTGGCAGATGTGAGGGCAAGAGTCGAGACTATCAGATCAAATACCGGCCTTAAGCCTAACTGTCTTATCATCGACCACGGCACATATAACTCGCTCAAGGAAGAAAGCACCGTGCTGTCTAAGATCCAGTACGTAGAGAAAGCTGTGCTGACCAAAGATCTGCTCGCAGCGATTCTGGAGTTAGAAGAGGTCCTGATCGGAGAGGCGATTTACTCCACAGCAAAAGAGACTAAAGCCGGGACGGAATTTACCGCATCCAACGTGTGGGAAAAGAACGCAGGCAAAGGGTCCGCGTTCCTGTACTACCGTCCGAAGAGAGCAGGATTAAAAGTCCCGTCTGCCGGATATCAGGCACGTACAAAGTATGGCGACACAGGAAAACCGAGACGCACTACAACGTGGCGTGAGAATGCCGAGCACCAGGACGTATATGAAGTCGCAGAAAAGACGGACATCGTCCAGACCGGAGCCGACCTCGGCTTCCTCTGGTACGACACACTGCTAACTTAAAAACTTAGTGATTAGTGTCAGTGATTAGTGTCGGATTCGATGCTTTTCACTGACACTGACACTATTAACTGACACGGATATTAAATGCCATATTGCACACTGACAGACATTAAAAAGCTTATCCCGGAGGTCACCGTCATCCAGCTCACGGATGATGAGGACACCGGCGCGGTCGTTACATCCCGCGTCGATGAAGCGATCGCGCAGGCGGACGCGGAGATCGACAGCTATTGCGGGGGTAAATATTCCGTACCGTTCAGCACCGTCCCGGACATTATCAAAAAATGCTCCGTGGACATATCTACCTATAATCTCTATTCCCGCCGGGTCGAGGAGATCCCCGCGACGCGGGCGGACAGATACAAAAACGCAATCCGGCAGCTCGAGGGGATTGCAAAAGGGACTATCTCTATTGGAGAGAGTGTTGAGCCTACCGCCGCATCAGAGGGCGGAGTAGCAACCAATAAAACTGCAAGCGACCGTGTCTTTACAAAGGACACGATGACGAATTATTAATGGAGGTTTAAATGACAAATAAAAGACTATTTAAAAAAGACTGGATTATTGCCTTCGGAATACTGACGGTCTGTGTTCTGTGTTCTGTGTTCTTGGTTCTGCCTGTTCTTGCGGCGGATGTCCCGCAGAAAAGTATTTATCACCCTAACCAGCCTCCATATTTTCGCTGGACCCTGGCGACCGCCCAGGCCGTAACAGGGGATAGCGATACGGCCACTGGAGTTGACTACTGCGAGGGTGCAAAGACCCTCACAATCACAACAGCGGGCGCAAGCGTGAACCTCACCGTCACACCCAAGGAGGGCGCTGCCGCAAAGGCGATAAAAACATACACATTCACAACTGCCGACACAAAAATCATATCAATCACGCACTCTCTATCGACATGGAAGGCGACCTCGGCGATCACGGCAGGTACGGTGTCGATCACGCTTGAGTGCGCGGGGAGGAGGTAGACGTGAGAACACAGAACGCAGAACACAGAACACAGATTAAAAATCTCGTCACTCGTTACTCATTACTCGCTACTGTCTTTTTACTTCTCACTTCTCACTTTTTACTTCCCTCTTTCGCCGGTGCGGAGTATTACGATGCTGCAGATGATTATCAGGAGGTAAATGGAGTTAGGGATATTTCGACCATTAAATCCTCCATTATATCACCAGATTTATTATGTCAAAATCTCGACCTGCCGAAGTCGAGCGATATAGCGATTAATGGGGAGATAGCATATGTGACGCTGGCTAATCCGACGGTGGATAATGTAACTGCATCAATAGCTATACTAAATAAAAATGACTGTAGTATTAAGGGGTTCTATAGTCACCCCGAAATGGCCGGGCCACACACTATAATATTTCACGCTGGATTTTTATATGTGCAGCAGGTGGCTCCCAAGCAACAAAAATCCATTATTGCGTTGGATGTGCGACATGGTATTTTCCCTAAATTTGCGTCACGGATATATTTTAATGGGTTTAACGGTGGAAAACTACTCAGGGCGTACGGGAATTTATTGATCTCAAATGGGAATGGATTGACGTTCTGGGATATAACAAATCCATATAAAATAAAGCATTTAACATCAGTAATAGATGCTGGCACCGCATGCATAAATGAAAATCAAGGCGACATCCCCTCCAGCTGTTTTACAAACGCAGGATTTATTGATTGTCCAACGCCAGGCTGGTGTTTTGCAGGCAACGGGGCACGGGATGAATTTGTATCAATTAATTATTCTCATGGTCTCAATAATTCTGTAGTCGTGAAAATAGTAGATGTGTTAGAAGATAGCCGTTTCCGGGCATTTAATGCAGATTTCACGTATGCCTGCAATAATGCGGAATGTTGGGTCATGAGCATGGCCACCAGCAAAAGTCTGATTAAAGTAGATATAACCAACCCTACTAATTTGCGAATAATGACTGCCCCAAATACGTTAAATGATTATGCAGCTAATTCCTGGCACCTGTCCGGCCCGGTGCTGTATGCAGGAGAGGAGTCATCAAATGGATATATATCAGCCTTCAATGTGTCATCCTCAACTCCATATCTAATTTATAGATTACAGGTAGGATCAGCTCCTGAAAATATACACCGTATACTGCCAGAGGGGGACAGGCTGTATGTGATAGGTCTGAGCACAGGTGCTGACACCGGATTTCTGAAAATTTTTTCATCTAACGGGGTCAAAGGGGATACTGGCCGATTTAATGATTTAGGCGCCGGTAATATTTCTGTGGATCAATCAGCCCGTATCCACGGCGATTTACATATAGGGAATAGCGCTGATATATCGGGCAGTCTATTGGTGTCAGGGGAACTGTCGGTGTCCGGCGGGTTCAAGGTCAGGAGTTCTTATGAGTTTTCCGACCCATCGGTATCATTTAATGGCGCAACAGAACCGTTACAGTTTTTTTCCTATGATGACGTTTTATATTTAACAGAAGGGGCGTCAGAAAAATTATATTATTATCCCTCCAATATCGCAGGGGAAACATGGGCAACAATTGATTTATCGTCAATAGGAGCACACACCGGGTCGCTTTCATTGGCAGAATTCAACCAAAAATTGATGTTATCAATGGATGGCGTCAGGGATATTTATTATTGCAATAATAAGTCTGGCGGGGGGATCAGCACATTATGTGACGATGTTGCCGATTTCACGTCCACTGGGATAGACACTGCGTCAGACGTGGAAAAATTTTACGACATGATTCCACATCATGGCAGGGTTTATGTAGGTGCCGGGACTGGTCCCGGTGATGGCGATATCCATGTTTGCAATCCTGCCGCAGGAGGGGCGGGATCTGACTGTGATGATGCAGCAGATTGGGAAATATCGGACAATAGAGCATCAGCTACAACGGCAAAGGCGTTGGAGCCTCACGGTAATTATTTATACTCAGGGTATTCAGCAGACGCAACTGACGCAATACGTTATTGCGATGATTCTGTTAATGGGTCATGTGTATGGGCCACTGCAGCGACCAAGTCGGCGTTGGACAATGTAACTGGCGTTAACGATTTATTATCGGACGGTGGGTGTTTATATGCAGCAACAAGTAAATCCGGCGCTGCCGCGTTGTGGCGCTGCTGTACGACTGATGGTATTTGTGATAATTCCCCTGCGGGAGAGTGGGTTAAATATTACGAAACTACGGCAAATAATATTAACGCCGTAACTCCGTATAATGGCAAAATCATTGCTGCTACGCAATCTGCTGGGGCCTCAGGATCAGTGTTTTCTATAGACACAAATGGAGATACCGGGGCATATAATTCAACGCAAATTATTGATGTGGCCGGCGCCTATGTGACCAGGGCATTGAGCACGTGGGGGGGGGCGTTGTGGATCGGGAAAAATGGCGGAAGTGGAAATATATATACAGTACCGGCGAAATCAGGGTATGTGGCAGATTATTTAGGCGCGGTGACAGCGGGCAGTGGAGTGCCTATGATCGTCAACCAATTAATTGTACGGGATATGCCTCTGACGGCAATCCCGTTAACAAATATAATTACGCCCCCCAGTGATGGGCTTTACAGTATACGTATATATGCAACATGCACGACGACCGGTGCAACTGATAGTCTCGACACAGTTATAGTTGGCTGGACTGATGATTCGGGCACGGCACGAAGTGTTGATGTACTGGGGGGAGCACTGAATTGCTCATCATTAAATTCTAAATCGTCGGGCATTATTACTATTAATGCCCGCTCTATTAAACCGATTACATACGAAACTGCCGTAACATACACTACAGGGACGGCAAAATATTCGTTGTATCTGGATGTCGAGAGGCGCAGATGACACACAATGACATCGAAGATAAAATCATAACCGAGATCAAAACCAACATGACATACGTCCGCACGGTCGAGACGTATGCCGGGCAATTGGAAGGGAAGATCGAGGAGATGGCGATCACATTCCCTGCGGCATATGTTGTATATGCCGGATCATCCTTTGAGTGGGTAGACGGGCCGAACTATAACGAGATATGTGAATTCTCAGTGCTGGTCTGCGCAAAGAATCTGAAGGGCAATGCAGCGATGCGCAAGGACACGCACGGCTGCTATGAGATGATCGCGGATATCAAAACAAACCTCATTAATAAGACCTTTGGCCTCGCTATGGAGAAATTAAAGATACTGCGGGTGTCGCTGATATATATATCGCAGTCAGTCACTATTTACGGAATAGATTTTCAGACTAATTTTGATACGACATTTAACTGGTAAAAAAGGAGGTTTATTATGTCAGGTGTAGCAGGGATAGAACTAAAATTCGCAGTAAAGAGGGGCGTAGCATGGGGCACTGCAGTAGAGTGCGGGGCAAACGACGGAGTATTGGTTCTGCCCGGAGCATTGAAGGCGACAATGGACGACAAACCGGATGACTCACTCGGTCTTTTCTGGCCGACAGATTCCGACCGCGGCGCGGTTGTCGCTGCTGAGGGTGGGCGACCTGCGTATTTGAGGTACGACTCCATTGATGTGCTCATTGCGCATTTTATGGGGACATCAGGGGCTCCGACCTACACGAGCGGCGTTGCGACCAACGGGACGGGTGCGGGTAGCACGACAACGCTGCTTAAGACCGGCGCGGGCTGGACGATTAATGAACATGCCGGGAAATTCTGGCAGTGCTCAGCTGACTCCGGACAGCCGACAAATGTCGGAGCTGTACGGCGCATCGTAAGTAACACTGCCGACACGCTGACATTTGCAGCGGCCCTGCCTGCAGCTACAAGCGCAACGACACAGGGCAGCATGTCTGCCGGGATCGCGACTCATAATTATGATCTCGCAGATAACCTCGATGGAGTGTTCGTGACCGTCGCTATGAACGAAAAGATCGGCATCAAGGAGGCCCCGTCACTCAAGCTGTCAGAAATGGTCATCAAGGGGACAACCGGGAATCCACTCCAGATTATATTCAAAGGCCCGGCATACAATGTCATTTTCAATTCGGCGGTAAATACGCTTGCAACCTTTGCCAATGTTACCTATCGTGAACAGCGAAATCGGATGCTTTACTCTCAGGGAGTTATGAGAGTAAATGCCCAGGGTGGCGGCGCTCTCGGATCAGGGGACATATTCTATCCCAAAGAGTTTGAACTTACGGCGAAGCGGGCTATGAAGGGGGTTTATGGTGCGGGAGGATCTTTCGATAATATCGATGAGCCTACAAATGATGGTACGCCGGAGGTACAGCTGAAAATCACGATGCCGAGGCATACTGAAATAACCCCCTTTACCGACTGGGCAGACAGCAGTGTGTATAAAAAAATGGACATAACCTTTACTGGAGCGCTGATCAGTGGATCATCATACAGAAAAATGGTACTGTCATTCCCCAACCTGAAATATGCAAATGTTGATACCCCTGAACAAAGGGGGATACTTGAGAACGAGAGATTGTTCAACTGCCTGTCCGCAGCCGCAGCCCCTACCGGCATGACCGGGATTACAAAGCCTTTCAGGCTGCAACTGGTAAACACCTTCGGCGGGGACCCGCTGCAGGCCGGGAATTAATACTAATGGGTATGGGATGCCGTACCTGTCATTCCCGCGCAGGCGGGAATCCAGAAAAATATGATTCTGGACAAGCCGGAATGACAATAAGGAGACATAGATAATGGCAAAATTTAATTTTTCAGATACTGACAAATCCCGGTGGATACAGTTTGACGTTGACACCGAGGTAAATATAAAGCTGATCACCAAACGCGAGTTGAGGGAGATAAGTAAGCGGTCAGCTAAACACGCCAAACTGACCGGCGAGGACGAGGCGGATGTTGCGGACAGATTGCTGGGCCGTGCCGCGGTGCTTGGCTGGCGCAATAAAGACGATCACAACCATCCGGGCATTATTGTCAATGATCAGCCCTGTGAATACAACCAGAGTAATATTGACTTGCTCATGGCAAAGAGCCTTAAATTCTCCCGGTTTGTAAATCAGACGTGCATTGATGAAGACGAATTTGACAGGGAGACAGACACAAAAAACGGCTAACAGCTCATATCCGCGCAAAGCTGGACTTCCCGAATGTGAGCTGTGATGTATGCAGGGAGACATTATTAATAGATAAAGTCGAGCCTCCCTGTTTTAACGAGGATGGAGATGAACAAAGACCCGGAATCAACAGCTGCTGGATACCTCCCCCGGATGAGCGCGGGCAGCGCATTCTCGACATTCGCGCAAAGATTACGTCACTACAGGGCCTCGTTGATCCCGGTACTATTCTTGGTCTTTATAATGCTGATCTTGAGGATATCGAGCTGCTGGCATGGCTTGAGGAGCAGATTAAAGAGATGAACGGAAAGCAAAATGGCTAAGGTATCAATCGAAATAGTCGCTGACGACAAGGCCTCTGGGGTATTCACAAACCTCCGGAAGGAAGGCTCCTCGGCGTTTGATAAGATCAAAAGCTCTGCGCTGGATTTCTTTAAGGCAATGGTCGGGTTTGAGGCGGTCAAACAGGCGTTCAGATTTCTAAGGGACACTGCCGCTGACATACTCAACACCGCCGCAGCCTTTGAGCAGACAGAAATCATGCTCAGGCGATTGACCGGCAGCGCGGAGGCCGGGAAAAAGTCCTTTGACTGGATCGTGGATTTCTCGACAAAGACGCCGTTTCAGATGGAGGCGGTACAGGACTCATTTGTTAAGCTGCAGGTGGCCGGGCTTGATCCTATGTCCGGCAAGCTCAAGAACCTTACCGACGCGGTTGCCGCATTCGGCGGAGGGTCGCAGGAACTTCAGCGGGCGTCTGTAGCCATACAACAGATGTCCGGCAAAGGCGTAATCTCGATGGAGGAGTTACGGCAGCAGCTCGGCGAGGCGATCCCCTCGGCTATGAAGATCATGGCACGCGAAATGGGGATGAGCATGACGGAATTTATAAAGCATGTCGAGCGGGGAGAGGTGGACGCAAAGACCGGTCTTGAGGCGATGTTCAGGGGATTTGAAAAAGACTTTGACGGGGCCGCAGCGGGCATGATGAATTCATGGACAGGTATGGTCGCTCAATTAAAAGTCGAGTGGGCCAAATTCGCAAAAGAGATTATGGACGCCGGATTGTTCGAGACGCTGAAAGGCGAGGCACAGGACTTCATGACCTGGCTGCGCTCGCAGGACCTGAAGGCATGGGCAAAGAATATCTCCTCTGCTGTTGAGGTTGTTATAAGCGTGTTTAAGGTCGTTATATCGACTGTTAAAATCCTGTCAAATTACTCTTACGAGCTGGGCATAGCACTGGCCGGGATCGCCGCAGTAAAGGTGATATCCGGGGTTGAATCCCTGATCACCGTGTTTAAGGCTTTGGAGGTGCAGATCAAATTATCATCAATCGCGGCACAGGGCTTTGCCATCACGGCTGGATACTATATCGGCCAGTGGCTGGGAGACAAGCTCGATAAGACACTCTATAAGTTGACGAATATCGACCTCTCCGGGATGAATGCGGTCAATGAGCAATTAAAAAGCATCGCTGATGAGCGCGAATATGTAGAGCAGAAACATGCCGAGGCCCTTGCACGGCATAAACAGGCCGAGGAGGCCGCAAAGACCGCAGTCGACAGCCTCACCATCTCCGAGCAGCAGCGCACAGAGGCGCTGAAAGGTCTCGAAGCGGTTATGAAAAACATGCTTGACCTCGAGACAAAGATCAGGCAGCAGCAGGAAGGATATGCTGACCTCGAATTATCACTCAGACAAAAGCTCATGGCTGAGGATGAAAAATATTACAGTACACAGCAGCGCCTCGAGCAGAAACTGCAAACCGCCCTGAGCCTCACCGGCCAGGATAAGATAGACGCCCTCACTGAATACCAGCGGGCCGTGGCAAACTCCGCGCAGGAGGTGATCGATGCTAACGGCAACGTCGTGGTATCACTCGAGCAGTCTGTCAGCTCCGCACTCGCAAAGATCAGCGCAGCACAGACAGCAGTAAAAGTGGAGCAGAAAAACATGGCAGACGCCCTATACGCCGAGGCCGAGGCGTGGCGGACAATGGGCCTGGCCGCCGACGAGGCTGTATATAAGGCATTGCAGGGCATTAATGATATATCCACCCGTCTTGATGAGCTGACCGCTCAGCCGCATGTAATCAAGATGGTCATACAGCAGGAGACGGTCGGGGACACGACAAGGTATTTCACAACTCCGGTCGATCAGGGGCCAGGATACCAATCCGAAAACTCAATGTCAGGATTTCATCCGCTCGGCGCGCATAAAGACGGGACCGACTATGTCCCGAAGACCGGCATGTATATGCTGCCTCAGGGGGAGGCGGTAATCCCCGCAGCACAGAATTACAAATCCAGTATCACGATCGCCCCCAGCATCACCATCCAGAGCAGCAGCAAGGATGGCCGTCAGCTCGCCCGCGAGATCGATACGGAGATGGCGGATATGTATACGCATAATCGGTCACGGCTCAAAAAAGTGCTGGAGGGCAAATGAGCCAGATTAAATGCGCTTATAAAAATCTGCTGGAATCCGGGACAGTAACGCTGCCGTTGGGCTCAGAAGACAGTAGTTATCCAGCCTACAGATTACATGACCGGGATATTGGCAAGAAGTTTAGTCTTGCTAATGGTCTGAACCACGGTCAATCATATGGCGCGACTACTGATATTTCGGGTGGTAAAATCGGCAGGTATGGATATTTTGATGGAGGAGATTATATCAATATTCCTCATAACGCAAGGTTGAATATCATTAACAAATTCACGCTTGCTTTTTGGGCACGAAGAGAGGCTGTAGGGGCCGCGGCCTTATTTGAAAAAGGTAATGATTCTAATGGATGGGACCTCAACGGTGATTCAAGTGGCAATGTTAATTTGAGATCAAAGGGTTTTAACTCATCCAGCGATCATGTGGTGAGTAGTTATCTCCCGGATAGTGTCTGGACATTCTGCGTAATAACATATGATGTCACAGCGGGGGCGAATAATTTAAAATTTTACCGGAACGGATCGAGCGTTGCGACATTTACCGAGACTGGTGGATTATTGGTAAATTCCACCTCCCTTAAAATCGGCAGATCGTTAGAAGGTACACAATTTTTCACTGGCTTATTAGATGAGGTTACTATCTGGGGCCGTGCACTGAGTGGAGCGGAAATAACGGATTTGTACAATAGCGGTAATGGTGAAAATCTTACAGGTGATTTTTTTATTGACCTGTGTGGATATTGGAAATTTGATGAGGCCGCCTGGAGCGGAGTCGCAGGTGAAGTAAAAGATTCATCTGTAAAACAAACAATTAATATAAAGATAGACCGTGCCTTTTTTAATCCATGTGGCCAGGCATATGGAGGGGCTCAAACTATACCGGGCGGGAAATTAGGTCGTTGTGGGTCGTTTGACGGGGTTAACGATTATGTGAACATTACACATAATGATAAATTGAATATTACTCAGAAATTTTCCATGGTGTTCTGGGCAAAATTAACGTCTGGAGGGACAACCGCGATATTTGAAAAAGGAAATACTTCAAATGGTTGGGATCTTGCGGGCGGATCCGGGGGAGATATGAATCTAAGAAGCTCGGGATTCATAAGCCCTGATCATGTTGTATCCGGATATTTAACGGCAGGAGCCTGGACATTTTGTGTGATAACATATGATGCTTCCGCCGGCGCGGATAATTTAAAGTTTTATAAGAACGGTTCGATATTTGCGACATTTACTGAGACCGGCGGATTGATAGCGAATGCAACTGACCTTAAAATCGGGACAGCTGCATCCGGGGGCCAGTTTTTTAAAGGATTACTCGATGAAGTAGCTATATATTCGAGAGTTTTATCAGGGACGGAAATTACCGAACTCCACAACGGGGGAGATGGAAAGATATTGACCGGGGCATATTTAAATGATCTGGCCGGGTACTGGAAATTTGATGAGGCATCATGGTCCGGGGTTGCAGGGGAAGTGAAAGAAATGACTGGCTATGATAGCACCCCGGTTGATAAATTAATCATTCCGGCGGGGCACAATTTGTACAATGCGTCATTTAGCTTAAAATATTCGGATGACGACATGACATATGTCAACATAGTCGCTCCCTGGACACAGGCGGATAGCGAGCTGATTGAAAAGACCTGGGCCTCATCTACTAACAGATTCACGGAGCTTAAAATAGTGACTCCAGTCCTGCCGCAGATAGCAGAGATGTTCCTCACGTCAGAGTACGAATGGGAGCGCAATCCCTCCCGTCCGACCGGTGACCTTCTGCCCCGCTTCAATGTTGAACGGGACGTGTGCGCAGGTGGCCAGCCACGCTACCTCATACACGGCGATCCGCGCCGGTACCGATATTACCCGCAGGTCAGGGCTCTATCCACGCAAAAGGCCAACGCAAAGGCGATGTACGACGCATGGGCAGGAGGGAAACCCTTCTGGCTGTGTGACCACGAGGGCAACTGGATATATGGAGAGATCCTCAGCATGGAAATGCCTGAGCAGGCGTCTGATATGTTCCCGTTCAGCTTCGAATTTTTAGAGGTCCTGCCATGAAAATACAGGGATTGGGGGTCAGGGGTCAGGGGGCAGTAAAAAAATGTCATTCCCGCGAAGGCGGGAATCCAGTTCCTTATTAATGTCTGATGGAAGCTCAAACGACATCAATTCAAAAAGCCCTCGACCGTAGCAGGTTAAAACCAGTATATATCGTTGAAAGCACACTCCAGGGCGCGGGCGCGCCGACGCTCTATTTCTCAGATAGAAACATCACTGTAGGATCGCAGATATATGAGAATTATCTGGACGACCTCTCCGGACTCGCCGAGGAGATCGAGCGCGCTACGTCAGAGGGGTTGAATCCGGATATTCATCTGAGATTTAAAAACGATAGATTTATGTCACATACCCATCTCATCGAAATCGGGAGCACATACCCATTCCACGGCGCGGTCACCATCATTAAAGAGGTATATCTCGATGACGATAATGCCTTCTCCGACGTACGGACGATATTTAAGGGCGCGCTGGACCAGCCGAGGGACATCGATGAGCTGAACTTTACCTGCCCGGTGTCGGCTATGACGCTGGTTAAAGATAAACAATGGAAGCAGACCATGATCACAAAGGCGGCCTACCCGAATGCCGACCCGGACGATATCGGGAAGTACGAAAATATAATTTACGGCAGCTGCGAAAAGGTCCGATGCCATGCGATCAAGGCGGGGGCGGTTGATTCCCTCGCGCAGGACATTGGGACCGGTTTATCGGCTTTTGCATTGTCTGATCCCGCAGGCAAAGGAATGTCCTCGGGGACTATAACAATCCAGATTGAAAACGAACAGATAAGGGGATCATATTCAGGATCGACATTTACGCCGACTGTGCGTGGCTATAACAGTACAACCGCAGTGGCCCATGATAAGGGGATGGCTGTGTTTGAGGTATTGTCTGAATATGTATATTTAGTTGCTGGACATCCGGTAAAGGCCATAGGTGATCCGTATGCCTGGAACGGCGAGAGATGGGTCAGACAGCCTACCGGAGTCACAAAATACACCGGACAATCCGGCAGTGAACATGGCAGCTATTCGGGGAAGGCTGTTATTGCATTCTCTGCCAAGCCGGTTGTGAAAAAACAGGTGGATATGACAATATCGGACCCCCAACATCAGCATGCGGCATCCGTATTAATAGATACTGTTGTTATGAATCAATATACCATTAATAGCGGCTCTTGGACATTCACAACAAGTAACATCATAGACAATAATTTTAATAATTCTGCCGTTCAGGATCCAAGCAGCAATACGGACGTACAGAGAATACTTCCATATAATAATGGGATTCCTTCCCGAATTCGTATCGGTATTAATCATAGCGACGCTGTATATAACAATATCGCAGCAGTCAGTTTTTATTTGAATGGCGCGTTGAAACAGACATTGAATTTTAACGGGTCACCATCCAAAACAACGACATATTCGAACTGGTATACGCTGAGTTCCTGGTCACATGTTAACGCCGCGAATACATACGTTAATATTGTGACTACTGCTGGCAACTCATTCAGGGTATGGGAAATATGGTATGAAGTGGAGTATGATCCAACCACGTCAACCGGAGCAACAAATACCTCTCTTTCCGGCAACAGCTCCGCTGATGCCTTTGTCGGCGAGGCCGTCTGCTGCGACGTGGATGGATACCGTGACGACGGCTCCGGGACATATACAGGATCGGCCAATGCTCTTATAGAGCGTCCGGACCATTTTTATAAGCATTTTATTGATATACTCTATGGGTTTACGCTTACGGATATTGATAGTTCGTCATTTACTGCAGCTGGGACGGCCTATGCAGCAGCCATTAGCGGGGGGTATAAGTTTGGCATCTGTATTAATGAGGAGATCGTACCGTCACAATTTATATATAGTCTGGCACCTCAATGCCGATCAAATATCCGGTATGACAAGGGGCTCTGGAAGCTTCTCTATCTCCCGGACATTGGCCCTGCGGCGGTCAAGACGATCTCTAAGTCCAGTCTGTCCGGGGAATTCTCTAAATTTTCGTTTAACTGGACAGACAATATTAATATAGCCAACGACCTAAAAGCACTCTTTAAATACAATTACGGTCGGCTGAAATATGATGAATCAGAGTGGATCGGGACGGCTACGGCCACGGACGCCACATCACAGGGGAAATATGGCGTCAGGCCGCTGACCGTACAATTCAGTGCAGTCCGCTCGCAGGCAATGGCCGATCATGTATTGGCTTTTATATTATTACTGCGTAAGAACCCCCTCCTGACCGTTAATTTTCCGGCGTTTTGGGAATACTTTGCCCTTGAGAGGGGTGATACCTTCGATATAGTTAATTCCCTGTATAATGCCGTGAAATTCTATATTGAACGGATCGGCAGGCCTGAAAAGGGAATAGTTAATATTACCGGCATCCAATGGCCGGGATAACATAAAGAAGCAGGCGGGAGGCACGACCCTCCCCACTTACCTGTGTTGACGCACAGATAACCCGTAAGGGCTGCTCCTTGTAGTGGATGCAATACTTATCGGAGCAGGCCCTCAAAACTTTAGGAGGGTCGCATGAATAGTTTTCTGAGCTGGATGGGCGGCAAATCTCTGCTCGCTAATAAAATCATCCCAAAAATCCCTGAACACACCTGTTATTGTGAGGTATTCGCCGGGGCCGCCTGGCTCCTCTTCCGGAAGGAAGAGTCAAAGGTTGAGATCATTAACGACATAAATACCGACCTGGTCACACTCTACAGGATCGTGAAAAACCACCTGGACGAGTTTGTCCGGTACCTGCGCTGGATCCTCGTATCGAGGGACGAGTTTGAGAGGTTTAAAAAGGAGTCCCCGGACACCCTGACGGACATCCAGAAGGCCGTCCGGTTCTACTATCTTGTGAGGACCGGATATGGCAGCCGGTTAGTCAATCCGACGTTTTCAATAGCGACCACGGGCCGGTCGAGCTTCAATCTGCTGCGGATAGAGGAAGATCTCTCTGCCGCCCACATCCGGCTGTCAAGGGCCTATGTAGAAAACATGCATTACGAAAAGCTCATACCCCGCTTCGATAAGCCTCATACCTTCTTTTATATAGATCCGCCGTATCATGGATGCGAGGATTGTTACGGCAAGGGGATCTTCGGACGGGCCGATTTTGACCGGCTTAACAGCCTTTTAAAAGACATTAAAGGCCGGTTTATAATGAGCATAAACGACACGAGGGAGATCAGGCAGACGTTCGGTAAGTTCAATATTGAGAAGGTCAAAACGACCTACACAGCGGGAGGCGCGGACAAGAAAAAGCCGGTTACAGAGCTATTAATCAGTAATTTTTGAAAATTAAATTCTCAAACTGGCTGCAACTTTTTCTCAAACTGGCTGCAACGTTTTAGAATATATTTTTTACGGTTTCCAGCTTTGTTCAATTTTTCTGTGTAAATAAAGACGCTTATTCGGAATAATAAAGTTAAAGATATAAGTGTCTGCTTCCGATATTATGGGTAAGTGACAGCTGGTTACTATAATGGACAGAACAACTGTATCTTTATAGTCGTTTCTTCTTAAACATATTTTTATTTAATACCCGAAAGATAAGACTTTACGGAACAGATCAGGTAGAATGACCGGTAAAATAAACCTCGATGATGAAAAAGTATCCAGACTGGAAGGCAAGATTTATACTATTGCAGATGAAGTCCTTGATATCCTCAAGCAACTCTCCCAGGACAATAAGCAGCAACTGAACAGCAAAATAATCGCTGAACGGATGTTTATTAGAGACACCGTCAAAAAAATACTGGAAGAACCTGAACAGATCAAATCGGACTTCGGCACCGACTCCAGTCTTTTTAAAAATATCGCGGACACTGTATTAAGCAGAATTTCTGATCTGACACCGGGTTCCATAACCAGTCAGCTTATCAACCTGAAAGACCAGCTTAATGATGAGGCCGTTCTTAAAGACACCACAGCCTGGCTGGATTCAACCATCAGGATAATCAAAAACCATTTTGATGCAATATCGAAAAAGAACAAAGAACTCGAAGAGTTCATGCGCCAGACCATGAAACATCTTGAAGAGACAGAACTGCATATGTCAAGTGAATTGACAGCCCACCAGCAAAAATTCTCTGAAGACAGAGAATTTGAAAATACTATATCTGTAAATATGAATATGATGAGGCAGGACATTCATGCCGGCAATGACCTTTCGAGTATCAAGAAGGCGGTTCTGTTCAAAATCGAAAACATTAACAAGGGAATAGAGAAGAAAAGAGAACAGGACCTGCAGCGGCTCAGAGAAACAGAAATGACACTTCAGGCAATGGGAAAACGCATAAATGAAATCAAGTATGAAGCAGATGAAATAAAGAAAAAGGCCGCGGAAATAGAAAGCGAATCTTTACGTGACAATCTTACCGGACTCAGCAACCGCAAGGCCTATGACCAGAAAATAAAAGAAACCCTGGCAGACCTCGGCAGGTACGGGGTCCCTTCCTCGCTCCTTCTGTGTGACATTGACGATTTCAAAAAGATAAATGATACATATGGTCACAAGGTCGGTGATCTTGCACTGAAGAAACTTGCTTCATTATTAAGGGAGAAATTAAGGGTAAATGATTTCATAGCCCGATACGGCGGAGAAGAGTTTGCCATTATTCTTTCTCACACTGACCTGCCCGGAGCAGTTAAGGCCGGAGAAGGGATGATATCATATATCAATAAGTCGGTATTCTCATATAAAGGTAACAGGATACCTCTGACAATAAGTATTGGTATAAGCGTTTTCAAACAAAATGACGATACTATTACCGTATTTGAAAGGGCCGACTCCGCTCTTTACGTTGCAAAACGTTCCGGCAAGAATAACGTTAAGTCGGAAACCTCTCTCGTTAAAGTGCCATCTACACTTGAACGTAAATAAATTCAATGAGTGTATCATAATCACATAATCCATACTGCCTCATCTCAATGTACTTCCATTCAGACATTTTAAATGTCCGCTCTATTCATTGCAGCAGCAGATAATCCAGCCTGCCGCAGGACTCCAAAGGCATATTGCCTATTTTGAGCAATCCTGATGTTTTACACTTTAAGTCTTCGTATTATTTTTTCTCCATATATTTAGTTGTCCTCCATGAGACTAAAGTAATCAAATTATAGTTCCGATAATGATGCATAAGATGCTTATCAGTTTCTTGAACAGATTTTAACTTAAGTGTATTAAATGACAGCGACAGGTCAATCAGTATTAGTAAATCAAACCAGCTAAACCGAGGTTTATGATGCACGCAGCGAGACTGTCAAAATTACTCAGAGATATTAATGATAAAGACGCTTCAAAGAGACGGGCTGCTGCGGAAGGGCTTTCACAGGGGGATGAAAGGGCCATTTATCCTCTTATCAAGTCGCTGAGAGATGATAACTTCGGAGTACAGGACTCCGCGATGAGGTCCCTTATGGAAATAAAGGGAGAGACCACAGCATATATGGTCCTGCCTCTACTGAGGGAAAACTCATATTTAAGAAACACAGCGATAATGATAATCAGGGAAATGGGTAAAATTGCAGTACCTCTTCTCCATGTTCTGCTTAATGACAGAGATGACGATATCAGAAAATTCGCACTGGACCTCATACATGATATTCAATACTGCACTTACCCCGAGAAACTCGTTGAAATGCTTACCGGTGATTCAAATGCAAATGTAAGGGCTGCTGCAGCAAAAACAATAGGCGTATTACAATACAGAAAAGCCATCCCGCAGCTCATTAAGGCACTGTCTGATGAGGAGTGGGTATGTTTCTCAGCGCTCGAAGCCCTTACTTATTTAAATGATTCAAACTCCATGTACGCCGTAGTCAATCTCCTAAACAATCCCTCGGAAACTGTAAGATTCGCAGCCATTGAGGCACTCGGCAAGATTTCCTCTCCGGAAGCGATTAAACATCTTACTGAGCATATTTCCAGAGCAGAAGGGTTCGAGAAAATTACAACGATCAAAAGTCTGGCTGGAATTGGATGTGTTCCGTCCCACCCGGGAGTAGCAGAGGTCCTGATTGAAATGTTAAGTGAGGATGAATGGGATGACAAGTTAACAGCAGTGAAAGGCCTTGTTTCCCTGAAGGCTGAGAAGGCCATTTATCACATGGTAGACCTTGCAGGATCCCTTGATCTCTCTGACCCCGAAAGCGAAGACAAATTATATGTCATAAAAGAAGCTATTCAAAGCTTTGGCTGTAATGCCTCACTGATAAATTTACTTAATGATGACTCAGTTAAATTCAGGGCAAAAGTTGTTGTCACGGAAATTGTCGGCAATTTAAGATGTAAGGATTCAGTCCCTGCCCTTATCATACTCCTGAAAAGTGATTACAGGGACGTGAGAAGAACAAGCATCAAATCACTCGGTCAGATTGAAACTGACGAAGCAAAGGAGTGTCTCATAGATGCAATTGCCGACAACGACAGCCATGTTAGAAAGACAGCTATTTCCGCACTTGGTAAAATCGGGGAAATGACGGCCTTTGAACCACTCATAAAGATGCTGCAGAATGAACAGTACAATGATGTGATTGATGAATTCATTAATGCTCTTATGAAGATCAATCCAGGTCTTTTTTTATCACGCATCGCGGAATTCAATAAGAACATACGTGAGATTGCCGCTAGATACACATCAGAACCTATTCCGGAGATTACATGCTGAATATGACCCTTGCGGAATCAACATTCAGGGACATAAGGGATTATATATATGACAACAGCGGTATATATATATCCGACTCGAAAAAGTATCTCATTGAGAACCGGCTTTCGCGAATCCTACAGGAAAAAGACCTTAAGAGCTTCGAAGACTATCTCAAGCTCATAAAATTCAGCTCAAACGGAAATGAACTTACAAGGCTTTTTGACGCTGTGACTACCAACGAGACCTATTTCTTCAGGGAACCTCAGCAGTTGACTGTATTTGCAGAAGGCATAGTGTCAAAATTATTAGATCAAAAAAAGGGCGCTAATAGACTAAAAATATGGTCAGCGGCATGTTCAACAGGCGAAGAACCTTACACCCTTGCCATGATGCTTATGGAGAAACGCATATCGCCTGACAAATTCGAAATATGTGCATCAGACCTTAGCGAGGGCGTACTGTCTTCTGCTAAAAAAGCTGTATATAATTCTTACTCCATCAGAAATATTCCTGAACCTTACATGAAAAAATATTTTTCAACCAGCGGCCAGTCATATGCCCTTAATGATTCTGTCAAAAAATCTGTTAAGTTCATGAAAGTCAACCTTATAGATATTAAAAACACGGCATCACTCCGCGGTATGGATATTATTTTCTGCCGGAATGTTCTTATTTATTTTGATACCAAGGCAAAACAAAAAGTTGTTTCCAATCTGTATGACAGTTTAAATCCCGGAGGGTATTTATTTATAGGTCAGTCCGAGAGTCTGCATAATGTCACAAGGGCACTGAGACCCAGTGTTATTAATAAAGTAATTATGTATCAGAAAGTGTAAACATGGAGAACTTTCATATAATTGACAAACTGGTTAATAAAATACTTCATGTGATAGGGGATATACCATGAAAATTATGATTGTTGACGATTGTCAAACAACAAGAAAACTTCTTGGTCATTACCTGAAATCCAGAGGGTATTCCGTAGTATTTGCTGAAAACGGTCTCGATGCCATCGAGAAACTCGGGACAGACACAGTCAATCTGATTATGACAGACCTTAATATGCCTTACATGGACGGCATGGAATTGACAAAGACCCTGCGGGCCGATCCTAATCTGTCTGCTATCCCCATTCTGATGGTAACTACAGAAAATGACGATACAGAGAGAGAGAAGGCATATAACCATGGAGTAAACGGGTATCTGGTTAAACCCGTAACAGGAGACGCTATAGCCCAGAATATAAAAAATATCATAAAGCAGTTTTTCGCCCAAGGAGGAATGCAGCATGGTTGATCAAAACATGAAGATACTCGTAGTCGATGATTTTTCTACAATGAGACGAATAGTCAAAAATCTTCTCAGACAGATTGGTTACGCAGATATTGAGGAAGCTGAAGACGGTGCACAGGCATATTCAAAACTGAAAAACGGGGGATTCAGCTTTGTTGTCAGCGACTGGAATATGCCCAATATGGACGGGCTGGACCTCCTGAAAAAAGTCAGAAGTGATCCTGAATTAAAAGATCTGCCGATTCTTATGGTAACAGCGGAAGCTGAAAAAGAAAAAGTCATTACTGCTATTCAGGCAGGTGTAAATAATTATATAGTCAAACCATTCACAGGTGAAGTCCTGAAAGACAAGATGGACAAGATAATTGAGAAAATTCAGGCACAGAAATAGCAGACTGCAGAAACATAGAGTGGAGACAAGATTATGAATGATGAAATGGATGAAATAATATCGGAGTTTCTTACGGAGGCCGAGGAATCTCTTGACCGCATAGAACCCCTGTTTGTCGAACTTGAGCAGAAAGGTGAAGACAAGGAGCTGATTAATGACATATTCAGGTCAATGCACACCATCAAGGGGGCAGCGGGATTTCTTGGCTTTCAGCCTATAGTGGATGTAGCTCATTCATCCGAAAACATCATGAAAAAACTCAGGGACGGCGAAATCCCTCTGGCAAAGGAGCTGATGGATGTCATTCTCAAGTCCATCGATATGCTCAGACTGCTGCTTGCACACTTAAAGAATAAAGACGGCATAGAGGAAGATGTAGGTCCTCTGGTAAAAGAACTTGGGGCCGCCTTAAATAATGCAATATCAAAATGCGACGGAATCCCGCCGGAAACACCTTCAGCAAAACCGGTCGAACCTGCACTTCAGGAACCGGCACTGCCAAAATCCGAGCCGGCCATTCAGGCCGCTGTTGCCCCGGATCCTATAATCAGTACACCTGAAAAGGCTGCTGACATAACTCATCAGATACCTGAAGCAGCTTCAGCCAATGCAAGTCCCGATCAGGCAGTTGCAGACATAAAGCAAATACCGCTGCCTGAGGAGAATAAATCAAAGGCAGTTGACCAGGCATCCAAAAACTCACCTCAGAAACCCAAAGAATCTGCACAGAACCTGCGAGTTGATATTGAGCGGATTGACAAGGTAATGGATCTTGCCGGTGAAGTGGTCCTCGTCAGGAACAGACTACTGAACATCTCCAACTATTTTGATCTGAAATACTCTAATGATCCAATGACTGAGACACTGATGGAGACGGTCTCCTTCCTTGATAGAGTAACCTCGGAAATGCAGCTGGCAGTAATGAAAATACGCATGCAGCCGATTAAAAAAGTGCTGTCCAAATTTCCAAGACTTGTCAGGGACATGTCTTCCTCGGTTAATAAAGATGTTGAATTGACAATATATGGTGAGGGCACCGAAGTCGACAAGTCCGTAATTGAGCATATAGGAGATCCGTTAACGCATATATTGAGAAATTCTATCGATCATGGTCTTGAATCCTCTGAAGAACGAATTGCAAAAGGCAAACCGTCAAAAGGAAATGTAATCATTAATACTTATCAGAAAGGCACGCAGATCGTCATAGAAATTTCAGATGACGGCAAAGGCCTTGACATAGAAAAACTTAAGAGAAAGGCTGTTGAGAAAGGGCTTCTGACAGAAGATGAGACCAGAAGGATGTCGGATGAGGTCGCTACTGAAATAATCTTCATGCCCGGTTTTTCAACCAAAGACGTAGCAACTGAGCTAAGCGGTAGAGGTGTTGGGATGGATGTTGTAAAGACCAATATTTCCCTGCTGAATGGGTATGTCGAAGTATCAACCGAAAAAGACGTGGGCACAACATTCAAAATCTGTATACCTTTGACCCTGGCAATAATTCAGGCCCTGATGGTCGAAGTGTCAGGAGCGAAATACGCTATACCTCTTTCACCGATTGAAGAGACCCTTAAGGTATCAAAAAAGGACATTGACAATGTCACAGGACAGAATGTAATAGTCATCCGGGACAAAATATGTCCCTTATTCGAGTTAAACCAGCTTCTCGGTAACGGCTTGAATGGTCATAGTGAGAATGAGGCCGGCCACAAATATCTGGTAGTTATTGCTATGGGCGACAAAAAATTCTGCATAGCGGTTGACAAACTCATAGGGCAGGAAGAGGTTGTCATAAAAACCCTGGACGGCATTGACACCGCTTCCTCAAATGTACTGGGGGCTACAATAACAGGTGACGGGAAAGTTGTTTTCATTCTGGATGTTACCGGCATGTCCAGAAATTTAATGGGAGTTGGAAAAGGTTGATGAAATGCATTGTATTCATGAAATTATTATCTATTGAACATATATTAAGACCTAATTCCGGAGGGGCAACGACATGAGTATTTTATTTAATTTTCTTGATAAGTTCAGCATAAAAATCAGAAAAAAATTGTTGATAGGAATAATCCCCTTCTCTCTGCTTATATGCCTGATTACAATCGGCACGTTTTTCTACAATTCAAATGTACTCAGCCTTACCGAGAACTATCCTGAGGTAGCTGAGGCATACTCACTCATGCATTACCTTGATGAATCCAGAGAGGCCATAAAATCCGCCTCCTCAGTAAAAATGCAACAACTTTTAGAAAATCAGAGCAATATCGAATCAAGTTTGGTCAATCTGGTAAATATTTCAGAAGGCAAGGGATCAACTGAAATAAAAAGATTATTTGATCAGTACTTTGAGAGTGCAAAACCCTTACTGTTCCGCGCATCAGAGCAGGACATAACCAGTGCAAGCAGTGAACTCCTCATAATTATCAATAATGCGGAAGAGGCAATCCATAAACATTATCATGACAAACATGATTTGTTAATAGCAAATATTCTGACAATCAGAAATTCTTCTCTCGGATCAAGATATTTCATATTATTAATAACTGTACTTACGGTCCTTTCAGTTATCGCTGCAGTTTACCTCACACACAGGGATTATGGCACTTCAGTCGACAGGGTTATTGATATTGCTCATGCAATATCAAGGGGGGACTTAACGGTAGATAATATACAGGTAAGGTCACATGATGAGATAGAGAAGTTCTGCGAATCTATAAATACTGTTAAGCACAACTTCTCAAGAATAGTCATGAAAATTACAGATACTATAAACAAGTTGTCCTCTTTTTCCACCACACTCTTATCTTCATCTGAAAACATCAGTAAAGATACAAGTGCTCAGGTTGAAAATACAGGAAAGGTCGCCAGTGCTGTAGAAATGATGAGTATCGTAGTCTACGATGTTACCAGAAACTCTGCTAATGCTGCAAAATCAGCAACAGAAGCAGCAGAACTTGCTGCCAGGGGAGGGGCCGTTGTCGCTGAGACCATCGAAGGCATGAATAAAATATCATTCTCAGTCAATAAATCTGCAGACACAATTACTGTTCTCGGTGAGAGGTCTGAACAGATAGGTGAAATAATCAAGGTAATAAACGATATAGCAAACCAGACAAACCTTCTTGCATTAAATGCTGCCATTGAGGCAGCAAGAGCAGGAGAACAGGGACGGGGTTTTGCAGTTGTGGCCGATGAGGTAAGAAAATTGGCAGAGAGAACAACAACAGCCACAAAAGAAATCGGTGACATGATTAAACATATTCAGGAAGAGACAAGAAACGCAGTGGAATCAATGCAGTCTGCAACCAAGGAAGTTGAGGAAGGGGTCATGCTCGCAAATCAGGCAGATGAATCATTAAAACATATTATGACGTCTGTTCAAAGTGTAATGGACATGGTGCAGCAAATCGCTGAGTCCGCCAAACAGCAAAGCTCTACCGGCGAGCATGTTTCTTCAAACCTGCAGGAAATAGCAGATGAAAACCAGAGGACTGCAAATGCCGCGCTGGAATACTATGGCACTACAAGGGAAATGAATGTTCTTTCTGAGGAGCTTAAGTCCTTAATTGCGAGTTTCAGGGTCAATAACAATAAAAACGGCATAGCTTCATCATAGGAGAATATTGTGCAACAGTTTATAGGATTTAACATTAATTCAAGTGAGTATATGATCCCTATTTTAAAGGTGCGCGAAATAATCAGTATGCCTTCTGTGACCGCTATCCCTCACTTGCCTCCATATGTAAAAGGTGTCACGAACCTCCGCGGCAGTGTCATCCCGATCATAAATTTAAGGCACCTTCTCAATTCATGTGGCAATGAAAGCGATGGCAATACAATAATAGTTATAACCACAGGGAAAATAACGTTCGGCATTATTGTAAATGGGATCACAGGTGTTATTAATGCTGATGAATCAGATATCGAACCTCCTGACAACTTCTTCAACAACAGTTCGGACAATATAGAGGGGGTTGCCAAGATAAATAACAAACTCATTGTTCTGCTCAATACCAAAAGACTGCTCCCTATCGATGATATGAGTCTACTGGAAGATGCTTTTATAGATGTAAAAAAATCAGGTGACGGAAAAAGCGTAAAGGTTACCAGAGAGATCGAAACTATCGGTGGAAAAGTTGTAGTTACCGAGTTGCATGATGCAAAAAATTATTTCAGTGACAGGCTCAGTCAAAATGAAACTAATCATGCCGTTTATAACCTGATGTTAAACTTTATGGACGCTCTGTCAGCAAGGGAATATGATAAGGTTGAAAGTATAGTTGAACAGTTGTCCAAGGAAACAGACAATGGACTTTTCCAGGAAGTGGGTAAGATAACGAGAAAACTTCATGACTCTCTCAACGAATTCAAGGGGTCCCTGGACAGCGGGCTACAGAAACTGACAAACGATGATGTCCCTAATGCCATCGACAGACTTCAGTTTGTTATTACGAAGACAGAAGATGCAGCTAATAAGACAATGGGAATCGTTGAACGGTACTTTGAAGAGTCCGGTGATTTCTCAAAACATATAGAAAGCCTGAAAGGAAACGATGAGAGTTTAGATTACCTTAGAACTTTTAAAGACTCTCTTGACAATGACATGACCACAATATTAACCGCACAGCAGTTCCAGGACATTATCGGTCAAACTATAAAAAAAGTCATTCATCTTGTAAACCATGTTGAAGTTGAGCTGCTTTCGCTCATAACAAAATTTGGGATGCAGGTCCAACCTGAGACGGTACAGGATAAGGTCACAGTTGTATCAAATCAGTGTGAGAAATCCGATTACGGCGAAAATGTACTTGATAAGGTCTCACAGTCCGATGTTGAAGCCTTGTTAAACGATTTTGGATTTTAAAGATGCTGATCTCATAAATATAGGATTGATAAGATATATCATTAGCATTAAATAGTTTCTGGAGGATAATCTATGACTGCTTCAGTAGAAAATTCAGCAGCAGGTGGGGATGTACTGCAATTTGTTACATTTACTCTAAATAATGAACAGTATGCCGTAGACATCCTGAATGTTCAGGAAATAAACAGGATAACCGAAATAACAAAAGTCCCCAATTCTCCGGACTATGTTGAGGGCGTGATCAATCTGAGAGGTAAAGTAATACCTGTGATAAATCTCAGAAAAAAGTTCAGTTTTGAAGAAAAACCAAAAGACGATACTTCAAGAATTATCATTATGGAAATAAATGGAATCACTAATGGACTTATTGTGGATTCGGTGTCTGAGGTATTAAGAGTACCTTCAAGCATTGTTGAACCGGCCCCGCCTATGTCCTCGGATTTAAGCAGCAAGTTTATGAAAGGAATAGCAAAGATGAATGACAGACTTATTATACTTCTTGATATAGATAAACTGATAGGCGAAACCGTTCAGTCATAGTTAATAATTCAGGAATATTAATAAATATATTTAATAAAACTAATTAATCGGTTTCGACTTATGTTAAAAAGGAACATGCAATGATCAGGGTTTTGATAGTTGATGATTCGGCATTTATGAGAAGCACTCTCTCAAGCATGCTTACTGCAGACCCCGAGATTCAGGTCATAGGAATAGCAAGAGATGGTATTGAGGCTGTTGAGAAGGTCGCTTCACTAAAGCCTGACATCGTTACTCTTGATGTTGAGATGCCTCGTATGAACGGCATCGATGCCCTGAAACAGATTATGGAAAAAACTCCTGTGCCTGTCTTAATGGTAAGTTCTCTTACAACAGAAGGTGCCGGAGTAACACTTGACGCTCTTGATCTGGGGGCTGTTGACTTTATACCCAAGAACCTTTCTGAACTTTCCATCAATATCGTTAAAATAAAAGAACTATTAATTGATAAGATCAAAAAAATCGGAAAGAAAGGGCTTGTAAAGCGCCAGATGAAAGCCCCTTCATCTCCATTAATAATGCCTCAAAGTGCATATACCTCACACAGGAGGGTAAATATTATTGCAATTGGATCATCAACCGGCGGTCCAAAGGCGCTCCAAAATATCATTACTTTGATACCGAAGGATTTTCCGGTCCCTATTGTCATTGCACAGCATATGCCACCGGCCTTTACAAAGCCTTTTGCAGAGAGGCTAAACCAGTTAAGCGCTATTGAAGTGAAAGAAGCTGAAAGTGGAGAAACCATTCGTAAAGGGACTGCGTATATAGCACCAGGCAGGGGGCATATGAGTGTCCAGAGAAAAAAATTAACAGAGACAGTCATTTCAGTTTCTGAAGAAAGAGGAGAGCATATATACAGACCATCCGTAGACGTCCTGATGCTCTCAGTTGTTGAAAACTTCTCCGGTCATGTGCTTGGTGTAATTCTGACAGGTCTGGGGAATGACGGATCAAGAGGTATGAAGGAGATCAAAAACAAAGGCGGCAGAACCATTGCAGAAAGTGAATCAACGTGCATAGTGTACGGAATGCCCAAGGCAGTTGTCGATGCCGGGCTTGCAGATAAAGTGGTACCACTGGATGAGATCGCTGGGGAAATCATAAATTCCGTATAACATATTTACTGCAGCCAAACCCATTGTCACGCTGTCTGAATAAGTTGATTGCAGCGGTGATATAAGCTAAAGTTTTCATTCAGAATGCCGATGAAAAAACATGAGGTTAATAAAATATACGGATGAGAAAGATTAAATCTATTAAGATTAACTCATACAAAAAAAAAGGGGGGTCAGACAGTGTCAAAAAATAATTGTTGGGAGATCAAGAAATGCGGAAGGGAACCAGGTGGCAATAAAACTAATGATCTTGGCGTATGCCCGGCTGCCTCAGCTTCTCAGTGCAACGGTATCAATAATGGTAAAAATGCCGGGCGTATTTGCTGGGCAATAGCCGGTACATTCTGTGGCGGTAAGGTCCAGGGTGACTTTGCGCAAAAATCCGTATCCTGCATGTCCTGCGAAGTATTCAAACAGATAAAGAGTGAAGAAGGGCCTGAAAACTTTGTCCTGCTTAAACCGGGGCAGGTTTATCACGCGGCCGCCAAATAAGCAGTTAACATTTATCTATTAATTTTAAAAAGGTTTGAGCGAAGAGCTCAAACCTTTTATTGTTTGCGCTATAATGGGCAGATAATGGAAAAGGGTGCAGGCGGATCCTGCACCTTTTTTCATTTAAAGCAATCTCAATACTGTCCACAATCAGTTACATATCTCTTACCGCTTCAGATTAACTAGTTCTGCCATGAGTTCATCTGATGTGGAGATGACCCTGGAATTTGCCTGGAAGCCCCTTTGGGAAAATATCATTCTGACAAATTCTTCTGCAAGGTCCACATTGCTCAGTTCAAGGGTGTTTGAAAGGACTGCCCCTGTCCCGGAACTTAGAGGTGTACTGATAACAGGCTGTCCGGACTCAGTGGATTCTGCGTAGAGCCCCTTACCCATTTTTGTGAGTCCTGTCGGAGCTACAAACTTGGCAAGCGCGATCTGGGCAATTCCTCTTGTCTGTCCGTTTGTAAAAATACCCGTCATCGTTCCGTCCTGATTTATTGTAATGCTCTTTAATGATCCAGATGAATACCCGTCCTGGCTCTGAAATGATGTTGCAGATTCTGCACCATACTGCGATGTGCCGTCCTGGCCTGTGCCCCCGTCAGTCGTTATTGATGTGCCAAAATTAAATACTATTGCCTGTCCGGATGCGGCCCCCCCGTTAAAATCAAACCCTCCTGATGCAAGAGGATAAGTTATCGCACTTTCTGTGTCCAGAAAACCGCTGCTGGTAAATCCCAGAGTCCCCTGGGCCTGTATCTCTGTAGCTCCACTTGCCGAATCAGCAGCATCCACAACCGCATACCATTGCCATGTATTTCCAGTTGCGGCCTCAGCTGATTTTCTGAAATATACATTGACATTATGACCATTCCCAAGAGAGTCATAAGCCGTAACAGAAGTGGAAAAGTTTGAAGTTGTATTCGGATTAGACACATCAAATGCCGCTGGTATTGTTACCCTTGAGTCAAGGTTTGCTGATATGGTTGCATTCAGTGTTCTGTTCGGCGCACTGTTGACAGATGAAACATTAATATCACCAAGGGCACTGGTTGCCACACCAGTGGCAGAATATAAATATCCCTGCAGTTTGATCCCTCCCGGATTAACTATATATCCATCCTTATCTACACTAAACTGCCCTGCCCTTGTGTAATAAGTACCTGATGAATCTTTCATGACAAATAATCCTTCGCCGTCAACAGCCATGTCAAGCACGCTTGCTGTGTTTTCAAATGTGCCCTGTGTAAACTGCGACGAGACATCTGTCAGCAATACACCTCTTCCTACCTGGGATTCACCGATCTGCTGACTCAGAATATCCCCGAAGACCGCCCTGCTTGACTTGAATCCGGTCGTGTTCATATTTGCAACATTGTCACTGATTACTGACAATGCTGTTCCATTAGCGTTCATTCCGCTTACTGCAGTAAATAATGATGTTAATGCCATGTTACTTCCTCCTTTATCCTATTGATTTTATTTCACTAAGGTTAATCTTGGCGCCGCCATTTAATTTAATGTACGTGAGACCCCTCTCGAACAATACCTCCGTGACAGTACCAGATGCAATGCTGCGAGAAGGGACTGGATTCCCTGATATGTCACGTGCTTCAATATCAAAAGAATACGAACCCTGCGGCAGCGTATTGCCAAAACTGTCTTTCCCGTCCCATGTGTAACTCTGGCTGCCTGCTGGTCGTGCACCGATATTCGCGGTCCTGACCAGTTTCCCCGAACCGTCATAAATTGAAATATCGACTGCTGAAGCGTCCGCTGAAAGCTCATAATTCATTTCAGCCTTGTCTGAGAGTTGCGCGCTGTTCCCGTCCACTTTGACTGTTTTTCCGATCAGATTGGCAACAGATGCATTCTGCATTGACTGCTGAAAGGCAAGAACATCACTCAACGTGCTGTTGATATTCGTCAGTTCTTCAAGTGAACTGAATTGGGAAAGCTGTGTAGTAAACTGGGTGCTGTCCATAGGATTCATCGGGTCCTGATAACTCAGCTGTTTAAGCAGCAGATTAAGGAAATCCTGCTTCCCAAGAGCATTTGCGCCTATGGAACCGCTTGAGACCTTACTTACACTTCCTATTGTAGATATATCCATATATCCTCCTTCCTGTCTTTAATTGAATCTCATGCAAATATGTTTACGAGGCCGCTTCCATTGGGTTCCTTTTTTATATCCTGCTGGATTTCTCCGGCCTTACCGTTTCTTACAGAAAATTCATTTGCTTCTTGCTCTTTTCGGTCCCTTAATGCAACAGAAAATTCGCCGACACTGACACCATCCTTATTAAGTGTGTCTATAATATGCTGAATACTATTCTCTATGATCTCCCTTACGGCCCTGTCTGACGTATTAATATGAACATTGACAAGTCCCTTTTCGAGGGTGAGACTTATATTCAGCTTGCCGTATTTTTCATGTTCAACCGATACTCCCATCCTGTTATTGCCCTTTATTGCATAGACAACGCTATCAAGCAACTCCTGTACCCCGGGGGTTTTTACGCTATGGAGTGAGGACAGACTTTGAACAGATCTGGCATTCTCATATACAGTATTTGAAGTATTAATCGAATTAACATTATTTGACTCAGCCTCATTCATGGACTTATTCTGACCCCTTGCAAACCTTAAAGCCTGTTCCCCGATACCGGCATCCTGCCTGAACTGGTCGTGAGTCCCTGATATGGGCCGGCTGTTTAATCCTTCCGGATTATCATTATGCTCGGGGATTTCTGCAGCAGCGATACTTTCCTTAGAATGTATCTTTTCGACTGGTGCAGATATGTCTTTCTTTGATTCATCCTGCTTTTGTATCTCCCTGTTGAAAATCAAACTGTCCGCTTCCGTTTCCTCAGCCTCCTGATTAATTTCTATTGTCTCTTCAAAAGATACAATTTCCCCTTTAATCGAGTCATTTTTGATTCCCTTTTCATCAGAGCGCCCTGTCCCTGTGTCCAGCAGCTCTCCCAACTTCAAACCACTTTCACCATGAGACTCAGCTATTTCTTCCCCAGATACAACTCCGGTCAATTCAACATTCGCCATTTTTATATAGTTAATGCCGGATGCTTCTTCAGCCTCTGCTGAATGACTGCCAATCAAATCATTTAAAATGGTCCCAAGCTTCAGACCATTCTCTGACTCTGTTACGTCTACCCCGCCATCCTCCAATCCCTGTAGTCCGTCACCAGTTGAAACCAGTGGTGCATTACCCGTTTCGGCCAAAAGATCATGCAGCAGATCATATAGCAATGCGCCTGTTTTCAGGCCCTCTTTATGTTCCCCTTCATCCTTTTGTCCCTCGTCCCTGTTCCCTGTCCCGATACCATCCGTCTCCTGCTGTTCATAATTTTCACTGCGTTCATGTATTTCGTTATTTATTTCAGAAGTGCAACTATCGCATGTCGGCTTGTTTCTATCTGCACTGTTTTCATCTTTCATTGAATTTTCAGATTGCATATCCTTCTTATGAGATCTGCAGTCTGTTGACTTCGTATACTCCCTGTCAACTAACGATGCGAATTTAATTCCTTCATGAGAAGATTTATTCTGATAATTAATGTCTGGTTTTGCAGCATGCAGGCCGGTCGGGTTTATTTCGGGCAAGCTGTTCATCAATATTTCCATGCACTTCAAAAAGCAAGAGACATGCCAGGATATTTTCTGTCCTTGCAATTCATTAAATCAGTGTCAAATCGACTATTATCAATACATTTACTGCTTCATTCATGATAATGAGCAGATAATTACGGGTGGAATAGCAGGTAATGGTAAAGAATATTTTTCTTGAATAGGAAAGTTTTTCCAGCATGCCTGACGTTGCATTACAGTGAAACTCCCCGTGGCAAGCCACGGGGCATCTTAGCGCAGCTTCAAAAAAGCTGCGCAGGCCCTTGCTCAAGGTCTCTATGATGCTTAATATATT